>CAZBBE010000009.1:0-20409 GCA_964489755.1 uncultured bacterium
AGGTGCTTTTGATGTACGATTTGTGGGTGATACCAGGGTAACAATGGAAAAAGCTGAAATAGAGGTGATGAGCCCCCATAAAAGCCTTATTATCAGCTATAGTGTGGTTATTGATGCGGGTGAACATATGAATTGGGTACTTACCTCCGAAAGTGGTAAAGACTATATCCTTGAAGGCACAGGAGAGTTCACTGTTCCATCGACGGAAAGATTTGTACTAAACAGGGAACCTGTGATCCCCGTCACATTTACTTTACACCAGAACTTCCCCAACCCATTCAACCCTGTCACAACGCTCAGATATGACCTACCATCAGATGCATTTGTCACTCTAACGGTATTTGATATGTTGGGCAGAGAGATAGTTCAACTCATAAACACCACCCAGGATGCAGGCTACAAGTCAGTAAAATGGGATGCTACAGACAGCATGGATAGACCTGTAAGTGCAGGGGTGTATCTCTACCAGATTCAGACAGGTGAGTTTGTAAAGACCAGGAAGATGGTGCTATTGAAGTAGTACCATGGCAGCATATCTTTCCTATAAGATTTTTCAATTTAGTAGTAGGAAAGAAAATAAAATGACAGATACTGTGCCAGTCTATTTTTGCCCAAATTGAGAGGGTCAAATCTTCGACCAGCAGGTTTTAGTACTTTTCAACATTGTTTCCTATTAGACTCATGCTCTATATTAGCTCCAATATAATTATTCATTCCCTGTAAGACCATGTCTAATGAGCACCACTTAAGACAATTACTTTCCCACATTGATGGCAGGGGATACAAAGCCTATAAACAGATTAAGGGTGAGTATGAATTCCCTGGTTTTACCCTGTACATTGATCACGTTCAGGGTGATCCTTTTGCTCTACCGTCCAAGGTTCGTCTAAGGGTAGACCAGGAGCACGCCCAGATTCCGGGGGTCTTATGGCCCAACTCTGTGCGTCAGGTAGCTCTGGAAGATTTTATTGCCCGTACAGTGCGCCAATCTGTGCAGGATTTTGTAACCCCGAAAAAAGGTTCCGGAAAGAGTGGGCTCGTATTTATCGATGCTGGAAGGCAGGAGGTTCTGGAGCGTACCGCAGTGGTTATCAAGAAAGATTGGGTGGAAGCTCGTCTGCAGGTAGGACTTCCAGCAGCAGGCAGAAAAATCCTTGGAAAACAGGCAACAGTAATGTTGTGCAAGGAGATCCCTCAGATTGTTGAACAGGCTTTGATGTGGAAAAACATGGACCAGGAACAATGTATCTCTTTTGTGGAATGTGTTGAGAACCAGGAAGCAGTTCGTTCGCAGCTGGATGAGTCTGGTTTAGTGGCTTTTGTAGTCAATGGTGCCGTTCTGCCCCGGGAGTCGGGCATCAGTGACCGGCCGTTATCGGGAGACCAGGTTGTAGGTTTTCAGGCACCTGAATCTCTGGAGATTACTATAGAAATACCTAACTCCTTGCCATGTGGAAAAACTATGGTACGGGGCCTGGGCATTCCCAAAGGCGTCACTCTAATCGTAGGGGGTGGTTATCACGGCAAGTCAACACTGCTCAAGGCATTGGAGAAGTGCGTATATGCCCATATTCCTAATGATGGCAGAGAGTATGTGGTCACAACGAAAGATGCAGTAAAGATTAGGGCGGAAGACGGCCGTCGGGTTGAAAACGTAAATATTAATCCTTTTATTACCAATTTACCACAAAAGATTAGCACAGATTCATTTTGCAGTGAGGATGCCAGCGGGAGCACCAGCCAGGCAGCCAACATCATGGAGGCTATGGAAGTTGGAGCAAATCTGCTGCTTTTGGATGAAGATACCTCTGCCACCAATTTTATGGTTCGGGATGCCCGCATGCAGGAACTGGTTCATAAAGATCAGGAACCCATTACACCTTTTGTGGACCGGGTGCGGGAGTTGTACGACACGCTGGGTGTATCTACAGTTCTGGTAATGGGTGGGTCCGGAGATTATTTTGATGTGGCGGACAGTATAATTAAAATGCATGATTTCCATCCTCATGATGTGGGTAAGCAGGTCAGGGACCTGGTTCACGACCACCCGACGCAGCGCCAGACGGAGACACCGGAACCATTTGGTATGGTTACAGCCCGAATACCCCAGGCTGTGAGTTTTAATGCCTCAAGAGGTCACAGGAAAGTAAAAATTGAAGCAAAGGCTCGTGACCTTTTGGTATTTGGACTGGATACAGTTGACCTGCGCTACATTGACCAGCTGGTGGAAACCAGTCAGACCAGGGCAGTTGGTCATGCGATTTACATGGCCACAGGGTCACTGATGAACGATTCTGCTACACTACAAGATATTGTTGAAGGGTTGGAACAATTTTTTAACCAAAACGGCCTGGATGCCCTTGATCCTTTTTACAGAGAAGAATATCATCCTGGAAATTTTTCCAGGCCACGTAAATATGAAATTGCTGCAGCTATCAACCGGTTGCGCACTGTACAGTTGCAACACAGGAAATAATCTATATTTTTCTAATGCACATCTACCAGATATAGGCTGGAGAGTTTGTGCAACCATTTAAGGATTAATCAGGTTGTACGTTATCAATATTTAAATAAAAGATCATGCCAAGACCAAGAAAGCGATACTTTTTTAATAGATTATTTTATATTCATTTTATTTTGGGTTTGTTGCTTGGTTCAGAAAAAGAAACACCGGAGATTCTATCCACATCATTATTATTCTCTGGCATTGAATTCGAAGTTTTAAAAAACGGCGAATCCAATAAACACTACATTTGGATACATGGTGATGAAAAAACCGCTAACATGGCCAAAAAATATCATTTAAATCAATATGAAGGTACAGCATTTTTGATAAAAAATGGTGAGAGGGAGGTCGTTTATCAAAACACCAAGATTGATCCAAATAGAATATTCTCAAGGTCAGGCTCGTTCAGAACTTTAACAAAATTCAAACTGGAATGGGCACCAGGGACGCTCAAGAAAGCCCTGGATGAACTTGACCAAAAACGTGAACAATTCCTCGCTATACTTTTTCCGGATTCCGGAGGCGTTTTGATCGCGGTCCATAACATTTTTCGTGGTTATAACCTGAGATCTGAGTTGGAGAACTATACCAAAGTTTCTATAAACCCGATAGAAAATCCCCGTGACTTTATTATTTGTACTGATTCTGATGACTTCGACACCTTATCTAAGGGTGTTCATTATAACGTGATTTTACAGGACCAACTTCCTGGGGAAGATGACGGAAGCTTGTCCTGGGCTGCGTTACGCAATGGTGTTCGCTACGTGAATATTGAAGCTAGGTTAGGCTGGCTATCGCAGCAGAAAAAAATGCTGAAGTTTGTTGAGGAACGTTTAAACTGATTGGTGTGGCTGAATGCCATGAGATTTATTTGCACCACGGTTTTCCAACGCGGTTCCTAAAAATACCTTTATAGGCAAAGGGGTTAGTTTAACTCATATTTTGAAGAGAGTTTTTTCTTCCCGTGACCGTTCAGTTTTTGAAATACTTGGTTACACAGGGCATCCTCAAATTCTTCGTTTTTTTCATAGCAGTACCCAAAGACTGACTCCCACAATTTTCTATCCTCCATACAGAAATAGAAAAAGACCTGGTCCCTCCATTGACGAAATGCCTCCCACGCAGTGGTAAACATTTCTTCTTTGATATGGAACGGATAGGAGAGCTTTCCTGCTGCGTCTTCCATAGGTATCTGCAGAACCTTGCTCTGCACGCCTTTGAGCCTGAGGTTATTGACGACCGGTTTAGTAAAGGTAAGTGTGCCAAAGGATACCAGTGCTACTTCATCGGGTGAAAAGGTAGAGAGAACTCTTCCAATAAGCTGTTCATAATCGTCTCTCCAGCTGTCGTAATAAACCATCGGATGAAAGTGAAATCCTATCCTGATACCCTTGTCCGCCGCAGTTCTGGCTGCTCTAAGGCGGTCATTTTCAGAAGCCGTCAGATGTTCCTCATTTTCAATGATGATCTGCGGGTTAAGTGACCAGCTCACAAAGACATTTTTTGGCACATTCGCTTCAAGAAGCCAGGTAATATTTTTCGATTTTGTCTTTAATTCGAGGACAATGTTTGGGTTGTTCCGTGCAAAATCAAACTGAGCATCGAGAACACCATTTTTGTTCCCGAGAAGGAGGGAGTCTGAAGACTGCCCGGAGCCGATGTGGTATCTTTTCTGAGGATCGAGAACAACGCTCTGCAGCTTTTCGTGGAGGTTTACATCAACAGGGATATGTTTAGAATCATAGAAGGTCTGGATACTGCAATAACTGCAACCAAAACTACATCCCTGTACCGCATCTATCGTCCGCAGGTTGCAGCAGACGGTTTTTTCGGATGCCACCGGACACCATCCAAAGACAGTGTTTTCACTATTTTGGGCCGTTACTTTTTTGCCAGAAGAAACTGATGAACGGGGGGGGGCTTGACCGGACTTATAGACCGTTCTACTGTTCTTGAGGGAGTGCCATCTATCCTTGAGCTTTTGAAATAGGATTTTTTTTATAGACTTTCCATGTCCTTTCAATGGTTTTTCCAACTCAGACCATTGCTCCGGTAGGCCAGGTTCCTTCCACATTTGGAAATCTGCAGCAATTTCAGTTATCTGCCGAAGTTCCTGAAAGGTCAAGCGGTGCTTAAAACCAATCTTCTGTATATTTTCCTGAAGCGTAGAATCAAGGCTGGAATAGAGTGTTTCCCCGGTGAACAGAGCAAACCGCTCACTGTACTCAGTGGTATTTCCGGACCGACTCATATCTTATTCTGTTAACCATATATATTTTGTTTTTTTTCAAGCAATGATCTAACTCATCATGCGTGTGTTCAAGCAATTTTTTCTTTTCAATAGTTCTCTACTTTTTTGTCGTATACATGTTGAGAAATTATGAGATATAAAGTAATTACATGTAGCTTTATTAGTTATTTTTATTTTCAGTAGACCATGGGTTAATTTCTCTAATGCTCTAAAAGTATCTGCGGACTTTCAAAATTTTGGTTATGGTTCACTTCTTTGTATAAAAGTAGGGGATGGGGTAAATTTTCATTGTAAGAAATCATGTCATTTGATATTTATCAGGAAACTCTCAAAGCTGACACCCTCATTCGAGGGATGATAAGGGAAACAGCTCTTGATCATTCTCGGTCACTAACAAATATGGGAGATTCTCAGGTTTATATGAAGCTTGAGAATCTTCAATATACTGGTTCCTTCAAATTGAGGGGTGCAATGAATAAGATCCTCAGTTTAGGGCAAGAAGATACGAACAGGGGTGTGGTTGCAGCTTCCTCAGGCAATCATGGGGCGGCTGTTGCGTATACATTGAATAAATTGAATATACATGGTCGTGTATATGTTCCGGAGGATGCGTCCGCAACCAAAATTGAAACAATTCGAGATTACGGGGTGGAAGTTATTGTAGAGGGCTCAGATTGTGTTATAGCTGAAGCTGTCGCTCGTCAATATTCCGAGATGAATGGTTTGACTTTTGTTTCTCCATACAATGATCCACTGGTTGTAGCCGGGCAGGGAACAATTGCTGTTGAGCTACAGCATCAATTGGACAGGATCGATGCGGTATTTGTGTCTGTTGGCGGTGGTGGTCTGATAGCAGGAATTTCAGGTTATTTAAAAAAAGTTAATCCTGATGTGAAAATTATAGGATGCTCTCCGGAAAACTCCCCGGTTATGATGAGATCTATACAGGCAGGAGAAATTCTCGATATGGAATCAAAGCCCACTCTGTCTGATGGCACAGCCGGCGGTGTGGAACAGGATGCAATCACCTTCAATTTGTGCAAGAAACTTGTTGATGATTTCATTTTGGTTACAGAAGAAGAAATTGCTGAAGCCATGAGATTATTCATTGAAAAAGAACATCTCCTGATTGAAGGAGCAGCGGCAGTAGCAATTGCAGGGTTTTTAAAACAGAAAAGTGATTACCAGGACCAAAAAGTTGTGATCATTGTTTGTGGTGGAAATATAGGTCTGGAAACATTTAAAATGATATTATAAGAAGTGAAAATTGTAAATCTTGAAAAGATTAAGGAGATTGTTGCAGATATTGATCTTCTTCCACTTATTGAAGAAGGATTTGTGAAATATTCTATGGGACAGACCGTGGTACCTCCTGTGGGTGAACTTCTGTTCGATAAGCCTCCGGGTGATGTACATATAAAATACGGATATATTAAGGACGATGATTATTATGTTATCAAGATTGCATCAGGATTTCATGAAAATCCAAAACTAGGCATTTCCTCAGGCAATGGAATGATGCTGCTATTCAATCAAAAGACCGGAGAGCCAGTGGGTGGATTATTTGACAAGGGTTATTTAACGGATGTAAGAACAGGTGTTGCGGGAGCCATTGCAGCAAAATATCTTGCTCCCAAACAAGTTAGGAGAATAGGCATTGTAGGAACAGGAACACAGGCGCGATTGCAGTTAACTCACCTCGAGTCTGTAATATCCTGCAAGGATACAATTGTTTTTGGCAGAGATGACGCCAAATTGGAACAATACAAGAATGAAATGGTGCACCAGGGGTTTGTTGTATCTACCACAAAAGATATTAATGAACTGACCTCCCAATGTAATCTGATCGTGACTACAACAACATCCACACAACCACTGATCTCATGGAAACATGTACAAAAGGGGACACATATTACAGCTGTCGGGTCTGATACTCCATCAAAACAGGAGCTTGATCAAGTTATTCTGGGAGAAGCTGATTTGGTTGTGGCAGACAGCATTAGCCAGTGCATGGAACGTGGTGAGATATTTCATGCTTTCCACAAAGGGATCCTACGGCAGGGTGATATTGTTGAACTAGGTCAGGTTATAGCAGGTAAAATTGAGGGCAGAACATCTGAAGATCAAATCACGATTGCTGATCTAACGGGCGTTGCGGTACAGGACATACAAATTTCAAAAGCAGTTTACGAGGGAACAAATGAAAATTGAAAATTTTGAGCTTGAGCGGTTTCAATCCTTATGGGAAAATGAAGTTGAGTACAATTTATCCGAGAGTGGTGTGCACCCGCTTACCATGAAAGAAATCCTTGGTGAGGATGAGCTGGATGAAATGATCTCTACACGATTGGGCTATGGTCACTCAAACGGTTCTCCAGAATTAAGGCGCACCGTAGCACAAATGTATAATGGTACATCTGAGAAAAATGTCATGGTCACCAACGGATCCTCCGAGGCAAATTTGGTTACAATGCTCAGCCTGCTAGATACCGGTGATGAACTTATTTATATGATTCCTAACTATCTGCAGATATGGGGATTTTCCCGTAGTCTCGGTGTGGATGTTAAACCTATTCCTTTGAGAGAATCTCTGGAATGGCAAATTGATACGGACGAGCTAAAGCAGCTTATATCTCCAAAAACAAAAATGATCGCTGTTTGCCATCCTAACAATCCCACGGGAGCTGTGGTTGACCCTGAGATCATAGAGGAGGTGGTCAGGCTGGCAAGTGAAATTGATGCATATGTTTTGTCTGATGAAGTGTACAGAGGAGCAGAACTGGATGGAATAGAGAGCCCAAGTTTTTTCGGAAACTATGACAAGGTAATTGTAAATGCTGGCCTTTCAAAAGCGTACCGGCTTCCTGGCTTACGCCTGGGCTGGTCTGTTGGTCCTACTGATTTCATTAATAAAGCGTGGGAGACACATGATTATACAACCATTTCCATCGGACTCTTGAGCGACAGGATAGGAAGAAAAGTCCTACAGACTGATAGGCGGAAGAAAATTCTATCCAGTACCAGAAACATTCTTTCTGAAAATCTAAACCTTCTGAAAAACTGGGTTGATGAAAATAGTGATCTTATAAGTTTTATTCCTCCGAAAGCAGGAGCCATTGCTTACTTAAAATATTCAATGAACATAAGATCATCTGAATTAGTGACACGCCTAAAAGATGAGCAGGATGTTCTGTTGGTAGCTGGAGAATGGTTTGGAATGGATGGTTATGTGCGTATAGGTTTCGGAGAAACAAAAAATGTAATGAAAGCCGCCTTAGATCGATTGAATACGTTTTTTTCAGCATATCGTTAAATAACCTAAATTTGGTGGGTTAATAACATTTTTATAGATGGTCCGCTATTGGTTTGAGAGTGAACCTTGTATGATAAATTTTGATTTTCTACATTGAACAATTGTTTTGAATGAAAAAATTGTGATAAAACCCAGTTTATTTTTAATAAAGTTCCAAAAGTACTTTTTTCTTTTATCCTTTGCATCATTTATTGTTGCCCAGGATTTTTCTCCCGGTCCCTACGGAACCAACTACTATGACACTGCAGGTCCATTCCAGGTTCCGGATGTGAATGCCCAGGTTTTGGGTGATATCAATTATGATGAATCTATCACTGTGGAAGATGCGGTGTGGAGCAACAGAGCTTTTACCGGGGAGCTTGACCTGACTGAAGAGCAGTTCATGATGGCTGATGTGAACCAGGACGGTGTTATCGATGAACTGGATGTCATCGGGACGGTGAACCGGGTCTATCAATCGGAATATTCCTACTGGGATTTTGAAGAGGAGTGGAACGGTGAGGAAACCTATATCTTCATTCACTATAGTCCGGAAGTAAGTTATTCTACTCCTTTGTGGATATCGAATGAAAGGGAAGCCCTTTTGAACAATTCTCCAATGAATGTTCATTATTTCTTTGTCTCCAGAAGAGAGTCGGCACTGGAAGACGTTCTGACAGTTAAGGAATTTTATGATGAGGTCCTGGATGAGATGTCTGATGAATTACAAATCCATTGGAAAAAGCACCTTCATTTTGTGCCCATACCTGTTGATTCCCTTGATAACTGGTTAACGGAAGCATTAAACGGAAAATATGCGCTTGGGATTGACCGATTCCAGAAACTGAAACAGATAGGCTATCTGGGAAATCCAAATGGGTTTACCGGTACACATGTCAATTATTTAGCCCACGAAGCACTGTACTACGATTATGAGTATGAAACTCTCACAGAAGAAGAAGAATACTTTGAGATCAGCGTATTTGATAGCACTCTATATTCTGGAGGGTGGTCACCAACCATTTCCACCATTGTGGACCTGCCGGACAGTGATGTCATCTCAACATTTTCCCGCATGGAGGTGGAGGCTCTCTTGCCCTGCAACGGATACCTCGATTCCAATTGTGATGATTATGACAGGATCGCCTATTTTTATGTGTGCCAGGGACAGTGTTATGAATATATTTATTATCCTTTGGAGGAGGAAGCCTGTCTGGAAGCAGGATACTCCTGGAACAGTGATGAAGGGTTGTGCTATTCTATAGAGTATCTTGATAATGTGTCGCAGGAAGAGTGTCCTGAGGATAATTGGAATTATAATAGGAAATGTCAGGAAATTTCCCGTTGGATCACACCATTCGACCGTCAGCCAAACTCTGTTACGGATATTACACCTTATTTGGGAATGATTTACCCTGGTGGAAGCAAAATGTTCAAGTTCATGATCGGCGGATGGCCCAACCGGATACTCACCATCAAACTGAGACTGTTTGAAGAAGACGAGCAGACCCCTGTGAGGCAGGAATTTTATCCTATGTGGTTTGGTGGTGGTTTTTATTCTGGGGGAGAGCCCGTCTATAATGATAACCTGGAGCCGGTTATCTTTTATGTTCCCGAGGATGCAGTGAAGGTTGAGTTCAGCACCTATATCACTGGTCACGGTTGGGGAAGCGATACGGGTAACTGCGCCGAATTCTGCAATACACGGCATTTTTTTACTGTGAACGGCGGTGTCTATGAGTTTGACAAATCTCACCCCACAGCGGGAGGGAATACCACCTGTATGGAGCTTGGGAGCATCAGCAACGGTGTGATCCCGAACCAGTGGGGAACCTGGGGCTATGGCAGGCAGGGCTGGTGTCCAGGTATGGACGTAGAACCGTTTGTGGTGGATATCACAGATTATTTAATTCCCGGGGAAGAAAATGTTATGGAGTATGAGGCCTGCTGGGCATCATCAAGCAATCAGTGTTATGACTATTGGCCCACTATTACTGATCCTAGTGGTTATCTGGCAAATATCGTCATGTCATCTTTTATCATAATTTCACGTTAAATTGGAGCATGTTATGAGAAGGTTTTTCCTTTGTTTTATTATTTCCGGTCACCTGCTCTTAGCAGATGATGTAACTCTCTGGATCTCATCGGCAGATGATAACGGTGTTACTGTATCTATGGTAGCGGAAGAGGAGATCTATGGATTTCAAATGACATTTGGTGTGGAGCAAGGACCGGAAGATATTTTTGCTCCGGTGGACAGTGTTTTCTATAATGAGGCTGGTGACAGTGTAACCTCAACGGTTGTTTATCCAATTTCGGGGACGATTTTAGACTTTGGATATACCTGTTTTATAAATGAAGAGGGACTTTTGGTGGCATTTTCTTTTGATAATTTGGGAATTGCTCCTGGGGATACAGTTGTTTTAGTTGAACTTCCCTGGTTGGTATCAGGAGCTACACCGGACCAGGTCAGCATCGTCGATCCGCTTTTTGTGGGTTTGAATGAAAACGGCGAACCTATCAGTCTTGAAGTTGAATACGGTCTTATTGAGTATCAGGATGGCTGGCCCTATGAAACAACAACCCAGGTGATCTCTTCGCCCACAATGGTTCCATTTGAGTCAGGAAATAAAGTCTTATTTGGGGACTACAACGGCTACTTCAGGATTGTAAATCCTGATGGAAGTGATGCATGCTGGTTCAACACCGGAAACCAGATCTGGGGTTCCCCCGCAGTGAGCGATATTGATAACAACGGTGACCTGGAGATCATCATCACATCGAAAAGCCAGCATCTTTATGTCCTTGATGATGAATGCAACCTGGAGCTGGATTTTGATGCGGAACAATATTTAATGGGTACACCGGCCATTGGCAACCTGGATGATGATCCCGAAAAGGAAATTGTATTTGGTGGATACACTAATCCCGGGACCTTATTTGCAATCAATCATGATGGATCTTCGGTTGAGAATTTTCCCCTTGAACTTGGTGAAAAAATTCAGCGAGGTGTGGCTCTGGCAGATTTTAATGGCAACGGAAAAGATGATATAGTGTGCGGAACTGACGATGAACATATTTATCTCATTTATGATGACGGAACCATTGCTGATGGTTTTCCTTTTACAGCAGCCAGTGATTTCAGAACTGCTCCTATCGTTATCGATGTGAACGGATCAAAGATCATATTTGCTGGTTCCCGGGACAATACATTTTACGCTATTAATGCTGATGGCAGTTTGAGGTTTGAAGTACAAACCGGAGACGATATACCATCATCCGCGGGAATTGTAGAGACCAATTCAGGACCTGCTGTCTTTTTCGGCTCTGAGGATGGTTTTCTCTATGGTGTAGATATGGACGGAAATCCCCTTACTGGATGGCCAAAAGATACCGGAATAGATGTGATCGGTTCCCCCGTGTTTGCTGACCTGGACAGTGACGGTTCACCCGAAGTGATTGCCACGAACGGCGGTGTAGATTTTCTAGTTTTCAGATTGGATGGATCTCCTTTTGACGAAATCCCAATTGAATTTGAGTTACCTTTTGTGAGTTCTCCCAGTGTTGCTGATCTGGATATGGATGGAGACTTAGAATTATTAGCCGGAACAAGTGAGAGTGTTGTTGCGGTGGACATAAAAGACCCTGGAACAACTGAAGGATACTGGAATGTATATCGGGGAAATCTTGAACGAAATGGGTTTTATCAATCATCTGGTGGTGGTATGGAAATTTCCCACATTGCAGATTGGAATCTGGTTGGGCTTCCATTAAATGTGGACGATGCAACAGTGACAACCATTTTCCCGGAGTCCATCGAGGGAACGCTTTTTTCTTTTAATGTAAGCTATGTTCAGGAAGACGCTTTAGTACCGGGAACTGGGTATTGTTTGAGGTTTGAGTCTGAAGGGACAACCGTACTGACCGGAACATCAATCAATTCTTTGACTCTTGATCTTGCTGAAGGGTGGAACCTCATTTCGGGAATTTCGTCCACAGTGGATGTGGATGGCATCGGTGATACCGGTGAAATTATCATTCCCGGAACGATCTATGGATACAATGGTTCTTATGTCCAGGCGGAAACCATAGAACCGGGCAACGGTTACTGGTTGAGAGCGGGTGAAACAGGGTCTATCACCATATCAAATACATTGAGCCGGAGAGAAGAATCCAGGAATCTTCTTGCGGATGCCCCGATCGGAAATACTCTGAGATTTGACAACAGAATGGATTTGTATTTTGGTGTTGAATTATCCAAAACCAATATTTTGAGTTACAGTCTCCCCCCTAAGATACCCGGTGGATTTGATGTACGCTTTGCGGGCGATATTAAAGCAATTGATAATTTTGGAGTCATTGAGCTCACACACTCCAGTCCAATAATTACTCTGTCCTACGATGCAACAATCATTGGTGAAAACTGGGTTTTGATTAACAAAGAGAAAAATGAAGAATACACACTTACTGGAAGGGGAGAGCTCCAAATCCCGGCAGCTATACATTTTCTGGAATTGAGAAGATCTTCTTCATCGGCAATACCGGAAACTTTTGCACTTCATCAAGCCTATCCCAATCCATTTAATCCGGTTACAACAATTCGCTTTGACCTTCCTGAAGATTCTGATATAAGGCTAACCATTTATAATCTTGTAGGGAAAGAGATCAGAAATTTGGTGAGCGGAGAAATGCCGAGTGGTTTTCATTTTATTATATGGGATGGAGCCAATAATACAGGTCAAGCTGTTAGCGCCGGTGTCTACCTTTTCCAGATACAGGCAGATGGTTTTGTGCAGACTAAAAAAATGATACTTTTAAAATAATTATAACAAAATTTATGTGAAATATTATCTGTATCAAACTTGGAGAAAATTATGAAAGAACAGGAAATTGGGTACATATCTAAATATTTTGGACAGATCTCTGTCGCTGCTATTGAGATCACTGCAGGAAAATTAAGTGTCGGTGATAAGATTCATATTAAGGGACACACCACTGATATGAATGTGGAAGTTGGTTCCATTCAGATCGAGCATGATGCTGTGGACAGTGCAAAAAAAGGCGACAGTATTGGTCTAAAGGTTAACGGAAAGGCACGCCGAAAAGACAAAGTATTCAAATTATCAAACTGAACTAGACCCAGGCTGGGAACTTCACTCAAGCCGGGAATGTGGTTCTTCTGTTTTAACTTTTTAAATTTGTGGTGGATGTGACCACCATCACGCCACCCAACATTACCTATTGCGATATTACTTAAGTAATTTATTAAAACAACCTTCAGATTTCATCCTTTCATAAAAGGGAAAATGGGGATGGTGGTACATTAAATACATTTTAAATTTTTGCTCTATACTTTGATATTTTGTAGCCATTTTATAGTTTTAGTCATTAATTAATTTCCATTATTCATGCATATCCTAATCTTAGGAGCCGGTGTCATTGGTGTTTCGACCGCTTACGAACTCTTGAAGGATGGGCATGATGTTACTATAATTGACCGGCAGTCAGCGCCAGCAATGGAAACCAGTTTTAAAAATGGCGGTCTCATTGCTCCCGGGCACTCTTTTGCTTTATCAGGTGAGAAAATGCCCTTCAGCAGTTTTTTTTCGAAAAATCAAAAGAATAGTCCTTTCCGATTCAAGTTCCAATGGGATCTTGATTTTTGGAAATGGGGAATTCAATTTCTTAAACATCTAAGATCCGGAAAATCCCAAAACCTGACTTTGAAAAAATGTGAGTTTTGTTTGTATTCACAAAGGATTTACCATAAAACTTTGAAAGAAACTGGAATTTCAATTAAGCATAGTAAAACGGGATTAATATATTTTTTCAGGACTGAGGATTCCCTTGAAAAAGCGATTATAAACTCAGAGTTTCTCCGACAAATATCAAATTCTTACAAAAATTTGAATGGAGATGAATTGATTAGTCTCGAACCTTCACTAAGTCCGATTAAAAATGAAATTGTAGGAGGAATCTATTGTACTACTGATGAATCGGTAGATTGTAAAAAGTTTGTAGATGAATTAATGAATGATATGAATGGTAAAATTGAATGTCATTTTAATACAACCATTCAAAAAATTATTTCAGATTCAGAAAAAGTTAGAAGAGTAATTACAGATCGAGGAGAATTTGAAGCGGATGCTTACATTTTGTGTCTTGCATCTTACAGTCCATTTTATGCAAAACAAGTGGGTAACGAACTTCCAATCTATCCGATAAAAGGATATTCAGTAACTGTTCCTATAAAGGATGAAAAAAATGTTCCTGTTATAGGTGGAATTGATGAGGATAATCACTTAGCATTTTCACGAATCGGAAATAATGTTCGATTCACATCCATTGCGGAAATAGCAGGATTTGATTTGAGTCATGAACTATCTGATTTTCATTATTTAATTGAAAAAGGAAAATCGCTATTTCCAAGCGTACTTGATTGGCAAAAAGCTGATTATTGGGCGGGCCTTAGACCCATGACAACTAATGGGTTACCTGTATTGGGAAAAGGCAAAATGGATAATTTGTTTTACAATACCGGTCACGGACAACTTGGTTGGACCATGGCATGCGGTTCTGCAAGAATTACTGCAGATTTAGTTTCTGATAGAATTCCTGAAATTGATTTAGGTAGGATAATAATAAAATGAACAGAGTTTTTATTCAATTAATTAAAATTGTATTGATTATATGTCTGATAGTTTTTTTCGGGTGTAATGAAGTTTCAGTTAGATTCGAAGTTACAGTACAGGAAAATCCTGAATCGGTATTCATCACCGGGAATCATCAGGAGTTAGGGATTTGGGATCCAGGACAGGTTGAAATGAAAAAGTTAAGTGACAGTCTTTTTACTCATCAAATTGATGTGGAGTCAGGAACCAACCTTGAATATAAATTCACCCGAGGGTCCTGGGACACAGAGGCCATTTATGGAACAGACATTATTCCCGGAAACCATATTCTCACTGTACGCAAAGACACAACGGTGGTCCACACGGTGAAAAAGTGGAGAGATAGTCTGGTTCTCAACTATGAATCGATCACTGGTAGTGTAGTATATCACGCGGATTTCTATTCACCCGAGCTGAATAATAATCGCACGGTGATTGTCTGGCTTCCACCGTTCTATGAGAAGAGAACAGAAATGAGGTATCCCGTTCTCTATATGCATGATGGGCAGAATATCATCAACTCACAGACCTCCTACATTGGTGCGGAATGGAAAGCGGATGAGACTATTACCCAGCTTGTGGAAACAGGGGAAATAGAAGAGATCATCGTAGTCGGATTGTATAACACTGAAGACAGGAGAGCAGAGTATTCTCCAATGCACAACGGAAAAAAGTACAGCGAGTTTTTGGTAAAAACCGTAAAACCATTCATCGATAACACATACCGCACGAAACCAGGCCGGGAGAGCACAGCCGTTATGGGTTCGTCCATGGGTGGAATTATATCTTTTCATTTAGTGTGGGATTATCCCCACATATTTTCCCGTGCTGGATGTTTGTCTCCAGCGTTTTTGGTTGACAACAATGAGATTGTAACCCGGGTCAGATCCTCACGAACTGCACCGGAGGAAATACTGCTTTACATGGACAACGGAACAGTAGGACTTGAGAAGGAATTCCAGCCCGCTCTTGATGACATGAATTCTGCCCTTGAAGAGAAAGGGTTTGATGGGTCCAACCTGTTCTATAAAATATTTGAGGGAGCCATTCACAATGAGGTCGCCTGGGCAGAAAGACTTCACCTGCCCCTTTTGTTTTTCTTTGGAAAACAGGATTTATAGGAAAATCTGTGTCAGCGAATCTTGACTCACCTTCAGAGTCGTCGGTAAATTCACTGGCTTATGGATGTCATACGTCTGGAAAAGATGCAGTTTTATGGTTATCACGGTGTTTCCGAATCGGAAAAGGAACTGGGTGGAAAGTTTGAAGTGGACCTGGAACTGTTTTTTCCCCTTAAAAAAGCGGGTGAATCTGACCGATTAGAAGATACTTTAGACTATGAGGCTGCGTATAAACTTGTGCAGTCCTGCGTCGGACAGAAAAAATATTTTTTACTTGAAACCTTAGCAAAATCAATCATTGACAGTTGCATGAAAACATTCCCTGTTCATCGTATTGTAGTTCGTGTACGGAAGCCCAATGCCCCAGTGAAAGGCGTTCTTGAACACGTGGAAGTTGAGTGTGACAGGAACCGTAGCGAAAATGGCTGAGCGGGTCTTTTTATCCTTGGGGTCGAACCTGGGGGACAGGGAAGCTAACCTGGCTGGAGCTATTAGCGCCTTTGAGACCCACAAAGAAATTACCGATGTCCGCAGCGCATCTTTCTATGAATCTGTTTTTTTTGGTGAGGGTGACCAGCCTGATTATCTGAACACTGTGGTGGAATTTCACAGTTCTTTTCAACCCTTTGATTTGTTTGACCAAACCTGCCATATTGAACAAATGATGGGTCGTCCAAAGGAGCGAAAAAAAAATATTCCACGCTCCATTGATATTGATATTTTATGTCATGGTGATTCCGTTCTGGAAACAAAAACATTAATTATCCCACACCCTCGAATACCTTTTCGAAAATTTGTATTGGTTCCGTTTTGCGAATTAGCACCGGAATTTATTATTCCTGGATTGAATGTCAGTGTCGAAAACTTGCTGCACGTATGTATTGATACATCCATCGTAATCAAACATAGCTTAGAGTCCAGAGCTTGAGAAATTTATATTACCTTGCTGTAGAGGGTCCCATAGGAGTGGGAAAAACCAGTTTGGTGAAATTGCTGGGTAAAAAACTGGGAGCAAAAATGGTGTTGGAAGAATATGAAAATAATCCGTTTTTGGAAGATTTTTATAATGATCCGGAACGCTTTGCCTTCCAAACTCAATTATTTTTTCTCATGAACCGGTACAGGCAGCAGCAGGATCTCCGCCAGGTGGATATATTTCATAATTTACTGATTACCGATTATATGTTTGTGAAAGACCGTTTATTTGCATCACTTAATTTGGATGATAAAGAACTATCCCTGTACGATACAGTAGCAAATTTATTGGAAAGAAATGTCCTAAAACCGGATATGGTCATTTACCTACAAGCTGACACACAAACGCTGATGCATAATATTTCCCAAAGAGGCAGGGATTTCGAAACGAATATGTCCTTTGAATATTTAGATGCATTGGGCCAAGTATACGCTGAATATTTCTTCAAGTATCAGGAAACTCCCTTAATAATCATAAATACAAATAATATAGATTTTGTCCATAACAATGCTGATTTGGAAGAAGTTATTAAATATATAAGAGAACCTGTTTCAGGAACTAAATTTTTCAATCCTATCATTGACCATTAATTATGTTACGTCTTTTTCTCTTGTTATTAGGAGGATATATTTTATTTAAATTAGTTCGGTCCCTTTGGATTCCGGAGTCAAGCAGTCAAAAAATTGGTTCACAAGACCATCATAAAAAATCAGAATATAAAAACCTGAATATCAGCGATGCTGAATTCGAAGATATTGATGAGGAAAAAAAATGAATATCAAACCTTGGTTTTTTCGTTCAACGAACCTAACCCAGAATGGTGGAATATTACTATTAAGGGTTTCATCTGGAATATTATTATTAATGAACCATGGCTGGGATATAATCATTGCTGGACCGGATAAATGGTCTGGCCTAGGTCAAACCGGACTCATGTCATTCGGGATAGAGTCTTTTCATACGTTTTTTGGATTTATGGCAGCATTTTCTGAATCAATTTGTGCAATTCTTGTTATAATCGGTCTATTGACGAGACCTGCTGCAGCGCTTATTACCATCACAATGTTGGTGGGGGCAAATTTTCATATTTCATCAGGCCGGGGAAATCCGGAGATGGCCCTACTGTACGGGATTATTTTTCTAAGCATAGGCCTTTTGAACCCCGGAAAATACAGTTTAGACCATTTGATTTTTAATCGAGACCGTTGAAAGCGGTTCGTATTCACAATCATGGGGATACCTCTGAACTGAAATGGGAATCTATTCCTAAACCCCGATTAAATAAATCAGGGGACGATATTCTTGTTCGGATCGTGGCATCATCCATTAATCACCTGGATATCTGGGTCAGGAAGGGAATTCCCGGAGTTCCGTTACCCCTCATTTTAGGAAGCGATGGCGCTGGGATTGTAGAATCATGCGGAAATAAAGTTTCGGAATTTAATCCCGGTGATGAAGTAATTGTTCAACCTCTAACTTTTTGCGGTACCTGTTATCAATGTTTGAATGGGTTGGAAAATTATTGTTCAAAAATGGGAATATTAGGTAAAACAATGAACGGAACCCAGTGTGAATATTTAAAGCTTAATTCTTTTCAATTGAGGCAAAAACCGCCTCACCTTTCTTTTCCTGATGCTGCCGCATTCTCACTGGTTACCCAAACTGCGTATGCTATGCTGGTTAAAAGAGCTAAAATCAAACCCGGAGAAACAGTTTTTATTTGGGGCGCCGGTTCGGGTGTGGGTAGTATGGCAATTCAGATTGCACATTATTTTGGATGTGATGTTTATGCTGCAGCTGGAACGGATGAAAAAGTTAGTATGGCTAAAAAATTGGGAGCAGAAAAAGCCTGGAACTATAAAAATACGGATATAGGATTGATGATTAAGAAAAATATAGGTAGCAGAGGAATAGATGTCGTGTTTGAACACGTAGGGCAGAAAACATGGGAGGTCTCCAAGAAGATGCTTGCTACGGGTGGAAGATTGGTTACTTGCGGGGCGACAACAGGGTTTGATATTTCCATTGACCTGAGACACCTTTTTATGAAACAGCAGTCCATTCTCGGTTCCACCATGAGTGACATGCAAACATTTGACGATATGTTATCCCTGATTAATGAAAATGTCATTTATCCTGTTGTCGACCGTATCATTCCCATGGAAGAGGTCAAGGATGCCCACGAATATATTGAGACATCCGGACCGGTTGGGAAAGTCGTTTTATTGAATGAAAAACCATAGTAGACTGTCATACAATTTGATAAATTCCTGACCTGAAAATAGATGTATATTTTGAAAATAAACCACCACATACTATCTCATATTTTCTGTGCTGCACTGTTTATCTCTTACTCATTTTGCCAAAAAAAATTAACCAATGTGGGTTTTACAACTGGGTCACACGGATGGGGAATGACAGTCCAAAAATTATTCCGATTGAATGAAAAGTCTTTTTGGGGGATAGATGGACGGTTTTATATCATCACAGGAATGGGTGATATGCCAACAACTAATTATTATGGACTTCAGAGGGAAAGGAATCAAAAAAGTTTGGTAATGCTGCCGGTTTCTTTTGGGATTCAACATTATCCATTTCAGGGAAGGATTGCTAATAATTTTTATCCATTTATCCAGGTGAAAACCGGACCTCTTTTCGTGTTTGATGGAGATGAATCAATCAAAGGATTTATGGATCGATGGAAAAAACCAGAAACTCAAGTGGCCTATGGAATTCAATTTGCGGGTGGAATTAAATTTCTTGTACCGCCTCATTCTTTCATGTCCATCATTTTTGGATATGATTATTTCCCGCTGACAAAAGAGGCAGACGGTCGAAATAACTATCATGGTGGGGTTTTACAACTGGATTTTTCTATAAAAATAGATGACTGACAAAATATTCCTCCATGTAAATCCTCTGAATGTAACTGATGACAGATTTACTCTGTCGGCTGGTGAATCTCATCATGCGAAACATGTATTGAGACTCAAGCTAGGTCACAAAATATGGTTGATTGACGGAAAGGGGACGGCTTATACAGGAGAGATAATATCACTGAATGGAACCACAAAAGGTAAAATTCATCAAACATTTTCAGGTGAAGGAGAGAATCCATGGTATTTACATATAGCAGTAGCTGTATTAAAAAAATCCAGGTTTGAATTTCTGATTGAAAAAGCTACAGAGTTGGGTGTAAATAAAATATCAATCATTCGAATGGAGAGGTGTGAAAAACAAGTGGTTCAAATTTCACGAATTAAAAAAATTATTTTAAGCGCTTCCAAACAATGTGGACGGAGTGTTTTCCCAGAAATTAAAGAATTTTCGAGTTTAGATAATTTTATTAATCAGAGCACGGAAAAAATAGTAGCAGCATATTGGAAGGGGAAACTATCTTTGAGTGACTATTTATCACAGGGGTTTAAATCTGTATTCTGTATCTTAATCGGTCCAGAAGGAGATTTTTCTGTGGAAGAACTCGATTTATTGAATCAAAAGGGAATTCCCAAAGTTACACTTGGGTCCCGCAGATTACGATCGGAAACCGCTGGTATTTATGCATTATCAGCAATGAATGAATATTATTTGA
>CAZBBE010000010.1:0-20354 GCA_964489755.1 uncultured bacterium
CCAGAAGAAATAACCCGAATCCCATACTGATGAACGCCCCGGAAACGGGGCGTTCATATTTTGGTAATAAATTCCAGTTATAGTATTCTTTTTTTCTTGTACTGGTATTCATCCATTATATTTTTCTTTTAAACTTAAACCTACAACCGCTCTTCAAATCGGTTCAGGAAATAGGAATTTAGGTCTCAGTTCCAACGCCATAAACATTATTAATAACTCGTCCCCCATTTAAATGGAGAGACATTTCATCCTGCCCCACATCAGCAAAGTGCATTTATGATTGATGCAAGTTTTTAACTGTCTTCTTGGAAAAAACAGACATACCGGAATAATTTTACCCTATATGAATTCATTTTTACTTAAATCATACCTTCTTTTTCTATTTACATCCAATGTGTTTGGGACTTCTATTGATGTAATTACCATTGGTCAAAAAGGTGTTAAAAAATTAAAAACCTTGATGCATGGGAATCGAGTATATTGTTCAACAAATGACTTATCCAGAATATTAAAATGCAGACTTTATCATAGCGAGAAAAGAGGGAAAACAATACTTTATATTGAAAATCGAAGAGTAAAGGTTTCAGCTCAATCCAGCTTTGTTCTTGTAGATGATCACGTGTACCAAATACCCAATCATAGTATCAGCAAGGCAGCAGATATTTATCTCCCGGCATCCGGAATATTTAACATATTAAAATCGTCGGTATTTCCTGGATTGCATTATAATCCCAATAAAAAGATTCTCGAAATTGATGTTAAAGGGTTCAATATAAACAGAGTAGAGATTAATGAAAAGGAAAACGGAACCATTCTCTATATCAAAACAAGAAAAGAATTTCCAGAGGGTCATATTAGTGCATTTAAACACAAAAACGGATGGTTTTATGTTACGGTAAAAGGAGGGATAATCGATTCAGAGAAAGTAGAAAAAACTTTCACCCGAGGAAATGTGAGGAAAGTGATGGTAGACCAGTTAAGTGAATCAGCACAATTGGCTTTTAAACTGAGGTCTAAAATCGAAGGGCATGAATTATACCAGACGGATAATCCATCAGAGATAGTTATCACATTAAGGACACCAATTGAAAACAATCTCTATATTAATTCAATAAAAGACATCTGGTTTCTGGATACGATTGTTTTGGACGCCGGCCACGGGGGGAAAGACGGCGGGACACAAGGGAAAAAGGGAACAAAGGAAAAAAGCATTACTTTGGATATTACGAAGCGATTAGGTTCATTGATTGAGAAAAATACTCGAATTAAAACAATCTACACCAGAGAAGAAGATGTATTTATTCCATTAAAGAGACGTACCCAAATGGCTAATGAAAATAAAGGGAAATTATTTATCAGTATTCATGCAAATGCAAACCCAAATAAAAAGGTTAGGGGATTTGAAACATACCTGCTTCGTCCGGGTAAAACTCCGGATGCTATTGCAGTCGCATCAAGAGAGAATGCCGTTATCAATCTTGAAGATAATGAAACAAATCCCTACGATAAACTGGAAGGAACCAATCTAATTATGGCAACCATGGCACAAAGCATGTACATGAAAGAAAGTGAGGATTTGGCTGCTTTAATTCAAGAAGAAATTGGGAAAAGAGTGCCCTCGAAAAACCGCGGTGTAAAACAGGCTGGATTTTATGTGTTGGTGGGAGCAAGTATGCCTAATGTTCTTGTGGAAGTGGGATATTTATCAAATAGACATGAAGAAAAACTCTTGAGAAAAGGATCTTATCGCCAGAATCTTGCAGAAGGAATCTATCAAGCAATCATCAAGTTTAAACAATCCAAAGAGGAAATTTTAACCAAGGGATGATAATTCCAGAACGCCCCATTGGTGTTTTTGATTCAGGGTTAGGTGGTCTTACAGTTGTAAAAGCACTCAGGAAACTATTTCCCAATGAATCCATCATTTACATTGGAGATACAGCCAGAGTACCCTATGGGAATAAAAGTAGCGCAACGGTACAGAAATATTCTTACGAAATTGTAGAGTTTCTTTTAGAGAAAAAAGTAAAGGCAATCGTCGTTGCCTGTAATACAGCTTCGGCATTGGCCTTAGATAAATTAGAAAATCGGTTGTCTATTCCGGTAATGGGCGTGATTCAGCCGGGAGTTAAAGCTGCTGGGATAAAAACAAAAATAAATAGAATCGGGATTATTGGGACCATTGCTACCATACAATCCTGCACCTATGAAAAGCAACTTAAGTCAATTAATCGAGAAATAAACGTAACTTCTCAAGCATGCCCGTTACTGGTTCCTTTTGCAGAAGACGGTTGGATGAACGAGAAAATTGTTAAAGACATTTTGACCTATTATCTTGATCCATTATGTAAGGAGAATATTGATACATTAATCTTGGGCTGTACACATTATCCCATTTTTTCAACACTTATGGGTGATATTTTAGGAGCAGATGTCACCATAATAGATTCACCTGCTGAAGTTGCAGGAGTTTTATTCGATTTACTGAAAGAAAAAAATTTATTGACTAAAAAGAATTTTCCTGGCAGGTTGGATTGTTTTATTACTGACGAAACGAGTTCTTTTCCTACAATCGCTGAGAGGTTTCTCGGAGATCCGGTTTCCAATTTATATTTTACTGATATAAGTCAAACTTGATTTAAGTTGTATTATGGGGGGCGGAGAAAAAAATCCCTAAGTGTACAAAGATACATGAAAGAATTGTTAATTTATTTATATGGTTTGGAAAGGCGTGGGATAAAGGTTGGGCTTGACCATACAAAACGCCTTTTGGAAAAAGTTGGGAATCCACATATGCGATATCCAACAATCCATATTTCGGGGACAAATGGTAAAGGATCAACCTGCGCAATGATCGCCTCTATATTTCGGGAAGCTAATTTAAAAACAGGGCTTTACACCTCACCCCATTTACTTCGTTTTAATGAACGAATTCGAGTAAATGGTATTCCTATTTCAGATAAAGATATCATCCGATTTGTAAACCGGTACAGAAACAGTTTTGATGGAATTCCTGTTACATTTTTCGAAGCTACTACAGCTTTGGCATTCTGGTATTTTGAAAAATCCTCTGTGGATGTTGCAGTGATTGAAACCGGACTTGGAGGAAGACTCGATTCCACAAATGTGCTTTCTCCTGAACTGACGGTCATCACTCCAGTAGCTCTGGATCATCGATATCTGTTAGGCAAGAACTTGAGAAAAATTTCTAGGGAAAAAGGCGGAATAATTAAACACAAAGTACCGGTTGTAATTGCACCTCAAAATAGGGAAGTAACACATGTCTTACAGGAAATATCCGGTAAAAATAATTCCCCCTGTTATTTTGTAAAACCCCCTGACACTTTAAAGACAAACTGGGAAAAAATAATAACACAATTTCGACTGAATGATGTTACATATACAACCCCCTTTCTCGGTAATCATCAGGCAGTAAATTCAGCGACAGCAATCCAATCTGTTTTGACCTATGATGGTACAGTTTCTCCCACCATAATTCAAAAGGGGATGGATAAAACAATTTGGCCGGGGAGACTGCAAAAATTGGATAAAACCCACCCAATTTTTTATGATGTAGCTCATAATGCTCATGGATTAAAGGCAGTATTGGAGACATTTGATTCTTTGTTTTCGCAGAAACCCATAGGAATATTTTCCTTAAAAGAAGATAAGGAATTGGAACTTATTGTGGATGAAATTAGAGGAAATTTTTCTGAATTAATCACAGTTTCAACTGAAGATGCTAATCTATATTCCTCATCTGAGTTGAGTAACAAGCTAAAGAAATATGGAATTCTAAGTCATGCCGCTGAAAATATTCACAACGCCTGGATAAAATTACAATACAGGAAAGATTTTTCTGTTCCCATACTCATTTTTGGAAGTCACTACATCGCCGGGGATGTTTTTGATTTATTTGATTTTTCCTTTGACTCTGGCATCATCTAATGTAATTTCGTACCAAAGTTGTGACCTGCTCTCAGCAGGTTTTCTTTATAAGAACCCCTTTCCATTTAGGAAACCCTCTATGGACGTGAATGAATTAAAATCTTTTAAAATTAAAGAGCTTACAAAATTATCACAAGATTTAGGTGTCCAATCTGTTTCTGGTTTGAACAAGCAGGAGTTGATTGCTCTTATTCTTAAAGCCCAGGCTGAAAAGGATGGTGTGCTGTATTCCAAGGGTGTGTTGGAAGTCATGTCCGACGGATATGGTTTTCTTCGCAGTCGGGATTCCAATTATTTGCCGGGCTCCAATGATATATATGTGAGTCCTTCCCAAATTAAACGGTTTCGTCTTCGCACCGGACATCTCATATCCGGACAGATCAGACCGCCAAAATCCAAAGAACGATTTCATGCTTTGCTGAAAATAGATTTAGTAAACGATCATCCATTTGAAGAAGTTAAAAATAAAATACTATTTGATAATCTCACTCCTTTTTATCCGGAAGATAAATTTGTTTTGGAAACAGATTCAAAAAACCTGTCTATGCGAATATTAGATTTAATTTCTCCTATAGGGAAAGGGCAGCGAGGACTAATCGTTGCTGCGCCTAAAACGGGCAAAACCATCCTGCTTCAGCATCTTGCAAATTCCATCAGGGAAAATTCACCCAAGACCAAACTGCTAATATTACTTATTGATGAACGACCGGAAGAAGTAACGGACATGAAACGCAATGTGGATGCAGAGGTAGTAAGTTCCACATTTGATGAGGTCCCGGAGCGGCATGTAGCCGTTGCAGATATGATACTGCAGAAAGCGAAAAGAATGGTGGAATACGGAGATGATGTAGTTATTTTGCTGGACAGTATCACTCGATTAGCACGGGCACATAATGCTGTAGTTCCTCATAGCGGTAAAATTTTATCAGGAGGTGTTGACGCAAACGCCCTCAAAAAACCAAAACAATTTTTTGGTGCTGCAAGAAATACTGAAGAAGGAGGAACCCTTACAATCGTTGCAACAGCTCTTGTTGATACAGGCAGCCGCATGGATGATGTCATATTCGAAGAGTTTAAAGGAACAGGAAATATGGAACTCGTATTGGATAGAGGTCTGAGCGATCGCCGAATTTTTCCCTCTTTTGATCTTATCCGATCAGGCACTCGCAGAGAAGAACTTTTAGTTAGTAAAAAACATTTGGGAAGAATGTGGATTTTAAGAAAATTACTAAATGAAATGAATCCTATTGAGGCAATGGAGTTCTTCCAAGAAAGAATTAAACGGACAAAGTCTAATGAAGAATTCATGAATACAATGAGTCAATAAAATAAAATTTAAGAACATGATTTTTATAATTTATAAAAAGGTCACACAATGGGGGAGAACAGCCAAAAAGTAGATTCCCTGCGGACAGTAACAGTCCGTCTAATTACAGATAAACCGGTGAAGAAAACACCCTATCAAGTTAAAGGTGTTTTTATGAATCAATTTGCAGATGATCCGGTTATTCCTCTGCTTAACGGACAATATAGAAAAAATTTCTTGTATCCACGTGTGCAGGTAAAAATATTGAATGAACAAATTTATCTTGTAGGAATTAATGAAGGAGCAGATTCCCTTTTATCCTTGAGAGAAAAATTTGAAACGCTGGATTTTGGTAATATCACGTTTCAGGTAAACGATATAGATGTTGATGAACAATCAGATATAATGGTGCCATCCAATCACCCAGTAAGATATAGATTTATATCTCCTTGGGTCGCACTAAACCCGGTCACAAACAAACGATATAATGAGTTGAATAACTCCGGCCGGATCAAGTACCTGAGTCAGTTACTTACTCATAATATTTTATTTTTAGGGAAAGAAATGGGAATAGCCATTAACACAAAAGTATATACTTGGCTTTCGTTATCATCTTTGTTTCCAAAGCCTATAGGAGAGAAAAACTGGGGTTCATTTAATGGAGAATTTAAGACCAATATTATTCTGCCGAATTATATTGGTTTAGGGAATGGTATTACGCGCGGGTTTGGTACTATTTATGGATTGTTTGATCCGGATGTATTCTCTTTTAATGATGAATCATTGAAAGAAAATGAAAAATATGAGGGAAGGACTGAAAACACTAAAACCCCAAACAGACTCAAGAGGAAAAAAAACACATCGAATCAAAAAACAAGAGGACGGACAGCCTCATATAAAACTAAGAAATCAAAGAACTATAAAATGAAAAAGAAAAAGCACCCACAATTTGCTAATCAGGTTCAGGACACCGAAACCAACAACCAACCTGATGATTTTAATTATAACCGGGGGAAATTTCATAAAAAGCAGCATAAGTTCTGATATTTATGTTAGGTTTTTCATAAATAGAATATAAGTTGATTTTTTGGAATATAGTTCTGTAAGAAAAATCTAACATAAATATGAAATTTACCACTCGAATATCAAGACTTAAACCATCTTTTACCCTGCAAATGGCTGCAAAAGCAGCTCAAATGCGACAAGAAGGTTTGGATGTTGTTGATTTTACAGTTGGGGAACCTGACTTCCCTACATCTTCCCATATCTGTGAAGCAGCAAAAGTTGCTATGGACGAAGGATTCACGAAATATACTTCTGTTGGAGGAATCCCTGAGTTGAAATCAGCAATCCAAATGAAAGTAAAAAGGGATAACAACATTGATATTGACTCAGGGCAGATTTTAGTATCAAACGGAGGTAAACAAAGTCTGTATCTTGCATGTCAGGCATTATTTGAAAAAGGGGATGAAGTGTTGATATTTTCTCCTTATTGGGTTTCTTATCCTGAGATGGTGCGGTTATCGGATGCAGAGCCGACAATTGTTGTGACTGATCCGGTAGATCAATATGAGCCTGATTTTGAAAGTTTAGAAAATAAAATAACATCCAAGGTAAAAGGGGTTATCATCAATAGTCCTTCAAATCCCACAGGTGCGGTTTGGTCAGATAATGCGATTAAACGTGTATTGGATATTGCAAAACTGAAAGGGTGGGTAGTTTTTTCTGATGAATGTTACGAGCAATTAGTCTATGATGAACCCTTTAAAAGCATAGAGTGTCTCAATGAGGTTGGAGCTGATGTAATTACCTTCATGACCCTATCAAAATCTTATGCGATGACAGGTTGGAGAGTGGGATATGCATTTGGAAACCAGTCTATTATTAATGCAATGAGCAAACTTCAGGGGCAGGAAACATCTTGTGCAAACTCTATTGCTCAAAAAGCAGCAATAGAAGCCCTGGTTGGAGACCAATCATCCATGATTAAAATGAAGAAAACTTTCAGAAAAAGAAGAGATTTAATGATTGGTTTATTAAATGGAACCCCAAAAATATCATGTACAAAACCCAAAGGAGCTTTTTATGCATTCCCGGACTGTTCTGGATATTTTGGGACTCAGGGCAATGGGAAAACGATGATAACTTCTACACAATTATCAGAATATCTTTTAGAAGAATCAAAAGTTGTTACCGTCCCCGGGGACGGATTTGGGGCACCAAAAAATATAAGATTTTCTTATGCGGTTTCATCGGAAATGATACAAAAAGGAATTGACCGATTGAGACAGGCATTACACCAATTAAATTAATAAGGAAAATAGCCAATGAAAAAAGGAATTCATCCGGAATATAAGAAGGGAAAAGTCCACTGTGCATGCGGGAATGAGTTTGAAGTGTACAGCATTTTAGGCGATCAGCGTATTGAAATTTGCAATGTGTGTCACCCATTTTTTTCCGGTAAACAAAAACTTATTGACACAGCAGGAAGAATAGAAAAATTTGAGAAGAAATATGGAAAAAATTCTAATCAATAACTACCAAAGGATGTGGGTTACTTTAGTATATAATTCTATTTTGGAAGTACTTTTCTTTTTTTGAGTATTTTATTTAAGTTGCTAATTATTATGAAGCCTGCGATTCTTGTGGGAGGGCAGGCTGTGATCGAAGGCGTGATGATGCGTGTTCCCGGCGCTGTGGCGACAGCAGTGCGGGACCCTAAAGGAAAAATCCTCATCAAACGGAAATCGTTTTCTTCTATCACGGAGAAATCCTCCTTTTGGAAAAAACCGGTTTTAAGAGGTGCGGCTTCTTTATTTGAAGCAATGAAATTAGGATATTCAACATTGCAATGGTCTGCCAATATTGCCGCACCACCTGAGGGCCCCAACAAAAAACAAGGCAAGCTTGCAGATATTTTCACTATAGTTCTTTCTGTGGGGTTAGCACTTTTCTTGTTTCTCATTCTTCCAATGTGGATAACGACAAAATTTTTAAATGTTGAAAAAGATGCGTTGTGGTTTAACATGATCTCAGGAGGATTTCGCATTTCCTTTTTTGTTATTTATTTAGCTTTGATATCTCTTTTAAAGGATGTCCGGCGCTTATTCCAATATCATGGTTCGGAACACAGAGTCGTGTACAATTTTGAGTCAGGGAAAGAACTTACCATTCAAAATGCACAGTCCTTCCCCACCCAGCATCCACGTTGTGGTACAAGCTTTCTTTTTATCGTCCTACTTTCCGCTATTTTAATTTTTGCTGTGGTAGATATTATAATCATTTCTGTGATTGGGACTATTTCTCTGCCTATTCGATTATTGTTTCATATCCCCATAATTCCCTTTGTCTCCGGAATAGGATACGAGGTCATAAAATTGACCGCAAGAAAGGAATCACTCATTTTCCGAATCCTGAGAAAACCGGGGCTTTGGCTTCAACATATTACAACTAGTCATCCTGAGGATGAGATGGTGGAAGTTGCCATTATAGCACTAAAATCTGCATTTGGTGATGAATATGAAAATATGACGGGAAAAGAATACATCGCAGAGGCAATTGGATGAGAGATAAGGTAACAGATATCATTAGCCATTTTGAGTATATCGAAAAACAGTTTTCCACTAAGGAAGTTATTGGGAACCCAGAACTCATTAAAAAAAATGCCAAGGAAAGAAGCCGCTTGGAACCGGTTGTTCTGAAAGGAAAAGATTATATTGAGTTGATTAAACAATTAGAAGATGCTGAGGAAATTTTGTCAGGTGAAGACGATGAACTTATCCATTTGGCTAAAGATGAAATTATTGAATTAGAGGAACGGAAAAAGGCAATTGAGGAGGAGCTAAAAATTCTTCTTCTTCCCCGTAATCCTAATGACGATAAGAGTATAATCATGGAGATTCGAGCAGGTACCGGAGGAGAGGAGGCCGCCCTGTTTGCTGCTGATTTATTTCGTATGTATTCTCATTATGCAGAGGATACAAATTTGTCTTTAAAAATCCTGGATGCGAATGAAACCGGAATTGGTGGGATTAAAAGCATCACGTTTTCAGTGAATGGTGAAGGAGTTTATGGCAGGTTAAAGTTTGAAAGCGGCGTACATCGGGTACAAAGAGTCCCAAAAACAGAGGCAAGTGGACGCCTCCACACTTCTGCTGCAACTGTAGCTGTATTGCCGGAAGCTGAGGATGCTGACATTGAGGTTCGGGATGAAGATTTAAAAATAGATACGTATCGTGCCAGCGGAGCTGGTGGACAACATGTCAATAAGACGGAATCGGCTATACGGATAACACATGTCCCAACAGGACTTGTTGTCACCTGCCAGGATGAAAAATCTCAGCATAAAAACAAGAGTGCTGCGATGAAGGTTCTTCGCTCCCGATTACTTGCTGCTGAGGAAGAAAGGTTAGCTCAGGAACGGGCAGAAACCCGGCGCTCCCTAGTTTCAACGGGAGATCGTTCTGCAAAAATAAGAACCTATAATTTCCCCCAAAACCGGGTGACCGATCACCGTATTAATTTTACCTCGCATAATCTTGAAAACATGATAAACGGAGACTTGATGCTCTTCATTGAACAACTCCAGTTAGCAGAACAACAAGAACAGTTAACCGAAATAAATACAGGATGACGGGTTCGGGATTACCACCTCCTTTACTGTATGAAATTATATCGTGGGGAGAAACAGAGCTGACCCATCATCAAATTGATAACCCATATCGAGATATCCTTTGGATGGCAGGTGATTTGTTTGATTGCCCAATGAGCGACATCCATTTTAACAAAAAAACTGTTTCCAATCATCAGTTAACCACCTTCAAGCAATGGATACGTCGTAGAATAGATCATGAACCGGTACAGAAAATCACCGGTAAAACAGAATTTTACGGATTGCCTATTTATTTGAAACCAGGTGTTTTTATCCCCAGGCCTGAAACAGAACGATTAATTGATGAAATATTGAGTCTCACATCAAAACAAAAATCGGTTTCAATATTAGATGTTGGAACGGGATCAGGCTGTATAGCAGTTGCACTGGCAAAAGAACTTGAAAATTCAAAAATTACTGCAATAGATATTTCTACTGAGGTTTTAAAAACAGCAAAAAAAAATGGGGTTTATCACGGATTGAAAAATATTAGTTTTAAAAAAATTGATGTGCTTAAAGATAAAATGAAACATCGTTATGACATTCTCGTTTCCAATCCTCCCTATATTCCCAAAGCAGAAATGAAATACTTAATGCCCGAAGTATTTAACCATGATCCGGTCTTAGCCCTGACAGACAATGCAGATGGTTTGACTTTCTATAGATATTTAGCGGAACATTTTCATAAATTTGTAAGACCAAATGGATACATGGTTTTGGAAACAGGATATGGAGATCATCCACACAAAGCATTAACTATATTCCGTAATTATGGAATCAAGTCCAAATTAAAAAAAGATTACTCAGGAAATCATAGAGTTCTCATAGCACATAACAAATGAAAATCGTGGCAGATTATGTTCGCATTCTCCGCCCGTTAAATATTCTTATTTCTGCTGTGACCGTTCTTGCCTGTGCCGATATCCTCAATGCATTAGAGAATATCCCCCTTCTTATTTATACCATTTTGACAGTGGGTTTATTCATAGGAGGTGCGAACATATTCAATGATATTCAAGATAAAAAAGAAGATAAAATAAACAAACCGGATAGACCAATTGCTGCAGAAATCATTTCATTAAAGGCTGCGGGAAACTATGCAAAATTATTGGTTATTTCAGGTGCAGGGATGTGTTTTTTACTTCCTCTGTCAGCGGCTCTCGTTGCATGGATTATCGCCCTTCCGCTCACAATTGTTTACTCTCTCAAATTAAAGTCAATACCCATTGCAGGAAATGGTGTTATTTCGTTTTTGTTAGGACTAACCTTTCTGTTTTGCGGGCTTGTCTTTGAAAACATTATTCCAATGATTATTCCTGCCGGTCTTGCATTTTCTCTAACGTTTGTAAGGGAATTGACAAAAGACATCGAAGACATGGATGGAGACAAAAGGTCGGGACTAAGCACGTTCCCCATAATGTTTGGATTGGATAGAGCTGTTCAGTTGGTTATCCTGCTTTCATTGGCAACAGGGGTACTGTCACTCATTCCGTATTTTATAAAAATATATTCCGTATTTTATCTTATTCCGCTTGTCTTGGGAGTTGAGTTACCATTGACAATTGTTGTATTTTTGTTCATGAAATCACACTCCAGATCAACAGCAAGAAAATCATCAATTCTACTTAAAACCGCCACCATCATGGGAATCATTTCGATTTACACCGGAGCCACCCTTGGGACCTGAATTCGTACACCTGCATAACCATTCCGATTACAGTCTTTTGGACGGAGCGCAACCTATAAAACAAATGGTAAATCGCACTGAAGAACTAGGTATGAATTCCATTGCGTTGACTGATCACGGAAACATGTTTGGTGCGGTGGATTTTTACCTTCAATGCGAGAAAAAAGGGATAAACCCAATTATCGGAATGGAAGCATATATTGTGGGCAAAGGGAGTCGTAAAATTAAGCAGGTAGCCCAAGGTCATCGTCAGCGGACGTTTCACATTATCCTTCTGTGTAAAAATATGCAGGGTTATAAAAATCTCATTAAACTGTCTTCCTCTTCTTTTCTTGAGGGATTTTATTACAAACCTCGAATGGATAAGGAAATATTGAAAGAACATTCAGAAGGTCTCATCGGACTTTCCGCTTGCCTGAATGGTGAAATAACCAGACTCCACTTAAACGGGAAAGACCTTGAAGCTCAGCATGCTGTTGAAGAACATGTTGATATTTTTGGGAAAGATAATTTTTTTATTGAGATTCAGCGCCATGGAATGAAAGAAGATTACGCATACGAGAAAAATCTGAAATTGGCGAAACAGTTGGGGCTTAAATATGTTGCCACCAATGATGTTCATTACACCCGTAAAAATCACTGGGATTCGCACGATATTCTCATTTGTCTTCAGAGCAATCATCTTCGGAGTGATGAAAAAAGAATGAGATATAAGAAAGAGGAATTTTATCTCCGCTCTCCTGAAGAGATGCGAAAACTGTTTGATGATTTACCGGAAGCCTGTGATGCAACCCTAGAAATTGCAGAAAGGTGTAATTTGAAATTGAATTTTGATTCCTATCATTTGCCAGTTTTTCCTATTCCTGAAAATTCAAAGGAAAAGGACCCTGATTCATATCTCCGATCACTGTGCATGGACGGTCTTAAATATCTGTATCCTAAAATAACATCTGAGTTGAAAAAGCGCTTGAATTATGAAATTTCTGTGATAAAACAGATGGAATTTTCAGGGTATTTTTTAATCACCGCCGATTTTGTTTCCTATGCGAAAAAGAATCATATACCTGTTGGGCCGGGAAGAGGATCCGCTGCAGGCAGTTTAGTCTCTTATGCATTGGGGATTACCACAATTGATCCCATGAAGCATGATTTATTGTTTGAACGATTTTTGAACCCGGAACGGGTGAGCCTTCCTGATATAGATATTGATTTTTGTTATGAACGCCGTGGTGAGGTTATTCAATATATTAAAAATAAATATGGAGAAAAATCAGTAACGCAGATTATTACTTTTGGAAAGATGAAAGCGCGACAGGCAGTGAAAGATGTGGGGCGGGTTATGGGATATCCATACGGAGAAGTGGATAAGATTGCAAAGGAGATACCGGAAGAATTGAATATATCTCTGAAAGGTGCCTTAAACAAAAGCCCTAAATTCAAGAAAATGGCAGAGAGTACATATAAAGAATTAATTGAACATTCTTTCAATCTAGAAGGAGTAAACCGACACGCTTCCACTCATGCCGCTGGGGTAGTCATTGCGCCAGGAGATCTCACTGATTTCATTCCCTTGTATAAATCATCAAAAGGGGATATTACAAGCCAGTATGACATGAAAGGTCTGGAAAAATTAGGGCTTTTAAAGATGGATTTTCTTGGGCTTAGAAATCTTACGGTAATCAAACGGGCGTTAGAATTGATTGAGAATAACCATAAAAAGGTGGACATTCAATCTATCCCACTTGATGATGATGATGTGTATGATCTTTTTACAAAAGGACACACCATTGGCATCTTCCAGTTTGAGTCAGCGGGGATGCGGGAATTTTTAACAAAATTAAAACCCACTTGCATAGAAGATTTAATTGCAATGAATGCGTTGTACAGACCAGGTCCCATGAGCAATATTGACAATTTTATCAAACGGAAACAGGGTAAGAAAACAATTAATTACATGCATAAAAACCTTGAGACTATTTTAAAGGAAACATATGGAATTATTGTTTATCAGGAACAGGTAATGCAAATAGCAAACCAAATTGCAGGGTTTTCTCTATCAGATGCGGATTTGATGCGGAGGGCAATGGGGAAAAAGGATTTACCACTCATGAAGCGGATGAAAACTGATTTTGTTGAAGGCGCTGAAAAGAATAATATTAGTTCCCGCGAGGCAAAATCCATATTTGCCCTGATCGAAAAATTTGCTGAATATGGTTTTAACAAAAGTCACTCAACAGCTTATGCGTACATTGCGTATCAAACCGCATGGTTAAAAACACATTATCCAGTTGAATTTATGTCCGCAAATCTCACCAGCTTTATGTCAGATACAAACCGGATTGTACGGCTTGTTAATGAGTGTAGAAAATTAAATATCCAGGTTCACCCGCCTGATATTAATATTTCTTATATTGATTTTCAGCCCATCGATAATCAAAGCATTTCTTACGGATTAAATGCCATAAAAAATGTCGGGTCATCTGCACTGAAAAGTATTATTGATGAAAGAGAGAAAAAGGGAGAGTTTAAATCAATCTTCGACCTTTGCTCCCGAGTGATATCTGCATCCCTGAACAGGAAAGTAGTTGAAAGTTTAATTAAAGCAGGAGCGCTGGATTGTCTACCAGGGAAAAGGGCTAAGCTGTTTGCTTCCATTGATGATATTATGAAATACGGCCAAAGCATCCAAGACAACCAGAACGGAAATCAGGTGGACATCTTTGGAGGAAAAGACGGGCTTAGTTCTATGATAAAGGAACCGAAATTGCGTGAAAGTGAACCCTGGAGTGAAAAGGAATCCCTGACTTTTGAAAAGGAAGTACTTGGCACTTATGTATCCGGCCATCCCCTGTTAAAACATGCAGATACTATAGAAAAATATGCCACTTACGATTTTACTGAAGCCGTTTCAACCACTCCAAGAAAATCATTTAGGTTGGGTGGGTTGATTGAAGGAATAAACCGCAATTATGATAAAAATGGAAAAGAATGGGTACGGATTAAAATGGAATGTATTGGAGGAAGGGCTGAAATAATTGCATTTAATGATATATTTTCGAGGGATAAGGAAGTAATACAAGAAGGGAACATTGTGTTTGTGTCTGGGGTCCCTGAAGATAGATCTGAAACAGAAAATGTGAAGATGTTAGCAGACTACATTGTTTCATTGGACAGGGCAGGAGATCAATTATCAAAACATTTAAATATATTAGTTGATCCCGATTCTATTACTAACAAAGAAATTGATGAACTTTATAAAATTGCCGAGCAATACCAAGGCGATACGCGGTTAGTATTTCATATTCCGAAAAACGGGAAACACCAGAAAATTCTTGCGCACAATATTCGTGTTTCAACCGACAGCAAATTTTGCAACAAGCTAAAAAGAATTTACGGAAAGAAAAATATCTGGATTGAATGATCGCAGTACTACAACGTGTATCCAAAGGATATGTAACCATCAACGGTGAAGTAAAAAGTACCGTTCAAAACGGGCTAGTTATTTTTTTGGGTGTGGTGAGGGATGATGCGGAAGAAGATGTCAGGTTTTTAACGGAAAAAATTTCTGGTTTCAGGATTTTCAATGACGAAAATGAAAAAATGAACCTTTCTATTAAGGATGTCAATGGTTCTGTTTTAGTGATCAGTCAATTTACCCTTTGCGGTGATTGGAAAAAAGGCCGGCGCCCCAGTTTTATCCATGCAGCCCAACCGGACAAGGGGGAACATCTATACAAACGGTTTATTTATCAATTAATGGAAAAAGAAATCCCTGTTGAATCCGGTAAATTTGGAGCATTCATGTCAGTTAGTTTGATAAATGAGGGACCGGTCACCTTTGTTCTTGACAGTAAAAATTAAGATCATCTTTAATTTTTGTCATTTTTTCTTTTTGTAAAATCCTATTGTAATTTTATTGGTTAATTAAATACAAATATTAAATGAAACGTAAAATTAGAATAATTATGGCTAAACCCGGCTTAGATGGTCATGACCGTGGGATTAAAGTTTTAGCTTCAGCATACAGGGATGCAGGAATGGAGGTCATTTATCTGGGACTGCGCCAGACTCCTGAAATGATTGTTTCTGCAGCATTACAGGAAGATGCAGATGTCATAGCTCTGTCCAGTTTAAATAATGCTCACATGACCATTTTCCCAAAAGTGAAAACCCTCATGGACCAAAAAGGTTTAGTGGATGTTTTATTGACTGGAGGAGGTATTATTCCAAAGAAGGACATGGAATCATTGTATGAAGTTGGAGTAGGAAAATTATTTGGCCCGGGGACACCTGTTCAGAATACAATTGATTACATTACTGAATGGGTAGAAACCTACCGCAGATGATGGACTTTTCAAACAGGGTAGATTTGGGGGCTTTTATTCAAAAACATCCAAACTCAATATTTTTTCCATTGGTTGCGGACCTGTATTTAATGGATGGAGATTATTCTGAAGCAGAAGAGATATGTAAAACAGGTTTGAACCATCATCCGGAATATCCAGACGGGCTGTTTGTCTTAGCACAGATCCAAAAGGAAAAGAAAGATTATAAAAAAGCCGAAAAAACACTAAAAAGATTACTATTATTGCACTCTGTCTATCCTGAAGCACTTACCCTGTTAGCAAAAGTTCATGAAAAAATAAACCGATCCCCAAACACTGTAAAAGCAGTAAGAAAAAAATATGAACGGTTTGATTATGTTTTAGTGCCTCAGGAACGAAAGAAAATTCTGAAAAGGGAAAAATCAAATCTACGAAAAACAGTACCATCTGTCTCTTCCACCGAGTTGAAACCCTTAAAAGTAAGCCCCAAATTGGCGACATTTACATTAGCGGAGATATTGGAGAATCAGGGATTATATCCTCAGGCTATTGATATTTTGGACATGCTTGAAGATAAAAAAGAAGATAAAAAACAGCTGAAAGAGTACCGAGACAGGATTATAAAAAAATTCCACTCAAATAATTAACCTTTTTTCAATTCATAAGTAATGACCCCCTTACTATATTCGACTCGTCAGGAAAAACTGAAATCTATACTCAGTGATCAGGGGATGGATGGCATCATTCTTACAAATCTTACTAGCATTCGCTATATTTGCGGTTTTACCGGTTCCGCTGCAACCTGTCTCATCCTTCCGGAGAACCAATACTTCATTTCTGATGGAAGATACGCAGAACAATCCAAAGAGCAGGTTTTAGGATTTTCACGCGTTATTGAAAACGTATCCCATTTAGAGCTCATAAGTGCAAAAAAGAGAAACTTGATTCCTGATGGATTAAAATTGGGGTTTGAGGGAGAACATCTTTCCGTTACTCAATATAATACGATGATTGGTCTGTTTTCAAAAACGGATTGGATATGCACAAAAGGAATCCTTGAAGATTTGCAGGCAGTGAAGGATAAGTCAGAATTAAATGCTATTCGTACCGCCGTAGAAATCACCGATTATACTTATGAAAAGATAATTCCGAAAATAAAAGAAGGAGTTACTGAGAAGGAAATAGCCAATGAGCTCATCATGTTCTATCGCCGTGAAGCTGACGGAGAAGCCTATACTCCCATCGTCGCAGGAGGCCCGAACAGCGCCCTTCCCCATGCCGTTCCATCAGACCGGGAGTTTAGAAAGGGAGATTTTATCGTTATTGATGCCGCCGCAAAATATGCCGGATACCATGCAGATATGACCCGGACTCCTGTTCTTGGAGAGGCGACGGGAAAACATCATGAGATTTACAGCATTGTGAAAGAAGCTCAGGAAACAGCGGTTTCTGCTGCAAAAGCAGGCGCTTCCTGCAAAGAATTGGATGCTATTCCTCGGAATATTATTGACGGAAATGGATATGGTGAATATTTCAACCATGGAACAGGGCATGGGTTGGGACTTGAAATTCACACTCAGCCCCGCCTGAGCAAGTTAAGCGATCAATATCTTGCAGTGAACAACGTGGTTACGGTGGAGCCGGGAATTTACCTCCCCGGTTGGGGCGGTGTCCGTATTGAAGATGATATTATCATCGAAGAAAATGGATGTGAAGTATTGAACACCACTACCAGAGAATTAGTCGTCCTGTAAAAAAATATTTACTTCTAAAATGCCGCCAATAAAAACCATAATTTTTGATATTGGAGGTGTTTTACTAAATATTCATCCTGAAAAAACCTTTGGATTTTGGGCAAATATTACAGGGTTGTCTCTAAACAAATTACAGAAATCTATTCCCTGGGATTTACATAGTCTATATGAAACAGGGAAGCTTGACGATTTCCAATTTTATAGTGCTGTAAATAATTTACTACCTAAAGATAATAAAATTTCAGTGGAGGATTTCTGGTATGGATGGAAATTACTGCTGGGAAATGAAACACCCGCTGTAGATTTGTTGGAATCTCTCTACAAGACCATACCTGTCTGGTTATTATCCAATACTAATCCCTGGCATGTCGGTTTTTTACAATCAAGTAATGAATACAGGTTTCATTCATTGATAAAAGGAGCAATCTATTCTTATGAGGTTGGGTATCAAAAGCCGGATATGGATATTTACACAATAACATTGGACAGGATTGGAATTTCCGGGAGGAATGTGGTGTTTATTGATGACAATGAAGATAATGTTAGCGCTGCAAGAACATTGGGAATGAATGCTGTCATTTATGAAGGTGTGCAAAAATTAATTAAATCGTTGGAAAAATTTAAGATACCAATAAATAATTCTGTACTAATCTAAAATATTCGAGGAAAATATGAATCAAAACATAACATTGAAACAAGCAAAGGAATTCAAAAAACAAACCAATTCAGATACCGCTCTCCGTTTAGCGAGAAATGCCTCCATGAGAGGTGATATTGAAGACCTTGCCATGGACTGGGAAGCATTCCGAAGAATTGACCATACATTTTCGGATATGGTGTCTGGAGAAATGCCTGTGACAAATCAGAAATCCAGCGGCAGGTGCTGGGGATTTGCCGGATTGAATTTATTCCGCATCTATCTTGGCAGGAAATATAACCTTAAGAAATTTGAATTTAGCCAGAGCTATTTCATGTTCTGGGATAAGTTTGAAAAATCCAACTATTTTCTCGAAAACATAATTGCAACTTTGAACGAACCCAGAGATGGGAGGCTTATCATGCATCTTGTGTCAAATCCCATTCAGGATGGGGGTCAATGGCACATGTTCATTAATCTCGTTAATAAATATGGAGTGGTCCCTCAATCGGAAATGCCGGAGACTTTTCAGAGCAGTAAATCCATGCGGATGAACCGAATGATTACACGAAAATTGAGGGAATTTTCAAAAAACCTTAGGGATGCTTACAAGAAAGGAGCAAGCCTGGAAGAGCTTCGTTTTATAAAAACGGATATGTTAGGGATTGTTTACCGTTTGCTCACGATTCATTTAGGCACACCCCCAGAAATATTTGATTGGCAGGTCAGAGACAGGAAAAAGAATTTTCACCGCTTTGAAGGCCTTACCCCAAAACGATTTTTTTTAGATCATGTTGGTTTGGATTTGAAGAATTATGTGTGCTTGATAAACTGTCCTATGTCGGATAAAACATACAACCAAGTTTATACTGTTGAATATTTGGGAAATGTAGTAGGTGGTGAGGACATTAGATATTTAAATCTACCTTCTAAACGCCTAAAGGAAACAGCGATAGCTTCCATCAAGGGTGATAATCCGGTCTGGTTTGGGTGTGATGTGGGCAAGCATTTCCACCGGAAGTTAGGCGTAATGGATATGGAGTTATTTGATTTTGACCTGTTTTATGGTACTGATTTCCCGATGACAAAAGCAGACCGTTTGGAATATGGAGATAGCCAAATGACTCACGCCATGTTGTTTACTGGTGTGGATTTAGGTAAGAAAAATAACCCTATAAAATGGCGGGTAGAAAACAGCTGGGGAAGTAAACGGAGTGATAAGGGCTACGATATCATGACAGATAAATGGTTTGATGAATATAATTATGAGGTTGTGGTTCATAAGCAATATTTATATGATAAAGAATTGGAAATTTACGAAAGAGAACCGGTGAAATTACCCCCATGGGATCCCATGGGGGCGTTGGCGAAATAAGGTTTTAAAATTTTGTGAGGGATAAATTTATTTTATCACCTAAGGTAACCTTTTTAAACCACGGTTCTTTTGGTGCCTGCCCGAAACCTGTTTTTGAAAAATATCAGGACTGGCAAAGGGAACTTGAACGCCAGCCTGTCCAGTTCATGGCAGAGGATGTTTATCAACTCCTAAAAACCGCCCGGGACACCTTGGGGAAATTTGTTGGATGTGACGGTGGTGATCTGTTCTTTGTTCCAAATCCCACAACAGGGGTTACAACAGTGGTAAACAGTCTACCTTTAAATCCGGGAGATGAAATTCTTTCAACGGATCATGAATATGGGGCGCTGATCAGAGGCTGGGAGGCGTGTACTAAAAGAACAGGCGCTCACTTTATTCAAAGAGAAATATCCCTCCCCTGTACCACTCATGAAGAATTCACAGAGTATTTTTGGAAAAGTGTTACCAATAAAACTAAGGTAATTTTCATAAGTCAGATCACCAGTTCCACTGCAATGATTTTTCCGGTTCAAGAGATTTGCCAGCGAGCCCGGGAACGAGAAATTCTGACCATCATAGATGGTGCTCATGTTCCCGGTCATATCCCACTTAATATTTCAGAAATAGATCCGGATATGTATGTAGGTGCATGCCATAAATGGCTCTGCGCACCTAAGGGTTCTTCCTTT
>CAZBBE010000011.1:0-486 GCA_964489755.1 uncultured bacterium
CGCCTTCACCAACCATTAGTTCATAGATAATTCGTTTTTCAGATTCAACTTCGTTCACTTCAACTTCGTCCGGTTTATCTACTAATTGTTTTACAACCATTTCAATAAAATCCTTTAATAGATCATTTGTGTTCGGATCTGCCATATCGTATGTCTCCTTCTGGTTTAATTTCCAACTTCCTGTTGATTAATTTGACAATTTTTTATCCTTTTCGGAATTATCTTATTCATCATTTAAGTCTGCTATTTATTTTTCTTTTTTCCTATTCTTCGATTCTGAAGAGTCATCGGAATCTGTTGCAGTTTCTCCTACTGTTTCAGACTCAACATCCGCATTATCTGAACCCTCTTTTGAGACTTCATCCTCCAAATCAACATCGTCCGTTTGTTCAGTGAAATCATTCTTTGGTTTTGACTCCTCATCAATATTTTCATTTTCCGAATCCTCATCTGCAGTTCCATCATCTGTATCAGAAGAATCTCCAG
>CAZBBE010000011.1:586-19546 GCA_964489755.1 uncultured bacterium
TACTTACCTCATCTTCAGATTCATCCGTTGATTCTTCATCATTTTCCGAATCCTCATCTGCAGTTCCATCATCTGTATCAGAAGAATCTCCAGTGTCAGTTTCACTTTCATCCTTACTTACCTCATCTTCAGATTCATCCGTTGATTCTTCATCATTTTCCGAATCCTCTGCTTCGGCCCCTTCTCCTTCTTCATCTTGGCTGTCTTCAGTATGAGATTCAGTCAATTCTTCAGTGAGCCCTCTAGATTTGGCTTCTTGATAATCACTCTCTTCTGATTCCGATTTAATGGCAACTTTCACTTCCTCCCCCAGTTCTTTCTCTTTTACAGCTTCCTTCTTTTGTAAAGCGGATTTTTCCAGCGCTTTTTCTGACCGTTGTCTCAGAGTTAATTCCTTATCTAATTGCCATTTTTGCATATTTTTTTCTATTTCATCACCACTTAATCCCAATTTCATTAAGTGCCATCTATGGGATAAACCTGTTTTTGTCATCATATTCTTCACTACATCTGAAGGCTGTGCTCCTTGAGAAAGCCAGTGTAAAATACGATCTTCCTGTAAAATATAATTCTTATCATTATTAAGAATGGGATCATACCACCCAACTTCTTCTATAGCAGCACCGTCACGTCTTTTTCTTGAATCTATAATAATAATACGGTAAAAAGGTCTATTTTTGCGTCCTAATCGTTTTAATCGTATTCGAGTAGCCAAATGTGTATCTCCTTAATTAATCGTCATAAAATGTAATCCAGATTTGTTCATCTGGGGGAATGTTTTTCTGCTCATCTGTTTCATCATTTTTTGTATTTGGAAAAATTCCTTTATTAACTGATTTACTTCTTGAACGGACCTCCCTGATCCTTCTGCAATCCGTTTTCGTCTACTGCCGTTTATTATTTTGGGTTGGCATCGCTCTTGAGCTGTCATGGATTGGATTATAGCTTCCGTCCAAATCAATTGTTTTTCATTTAAATCCATTTTTTTCATCATTTTTCTATTCGCTCCCGGCAGCATTTCAACAATTTGGTTCAGTGAACCCATTTTTTTTATTTGCCTGAGCTGAGATATAAAATCATCTAAATCAAATTCTTTTCCGGAAAGTACTTTTTGGATAGATTTCCCATCTTTATCATCAATAGATTCTTGCGCTTTTTCCACTAATGAAACTACATCTCCAAACCCCAGAATTCTATCTGCAATCCTTTTAGGGTCAAATACCTCTAAACCTTCTATTTTTTCTGAAACACCGATAAATTTTATTGGGACTCCTGTAACTTCCGTAACTGACACAGCTGCACCTCCACGACTGTCTCCCTCCATTTTTGTGAGAACAGTCCCAGTGATTGATAGGGTTTCAGAAAATATTCTTGCAGAATTGACAGCGTCCTGACCTGTCATACCATCCACTACAAATAAGGTCTCATCCGGATGGGTTTTTTCCTGGATAGACTGAATTTCTTCCATCATTTCACCATCCACGTGTAACCGTCCAGCAGTATCCAGGATTACATAATCCAGACCAAGAGAATCTGCTTCAGCAACTGCTTCCTGGCAAATTATTACCGGATCAGATTTCCCTAGTGAAAAAACAGGTATACCCACTTGTTTACCAAGAGTTATTAACTGTTCAATTGCCGCAGGACGATAAACATCTGCTGCTGTTAATAAGCTTGTAAACCCCTTATTTTTCAGGTGCATTGCTATTTTTACTGCAGTCGTTGTCTTACCAGACCCTTGCAATCCTGCGAGTAATATTACATTTGGTTTGTTTTTTCCGGTAACTAAAGGCGATACTTCTCCTCCCAATAATGTAATCAACTCATCATGGATAATTTTAATAAACTGTTCTCCAGGTTTTATCGATTTTATTACTTTAGTTCCCTCGGCTCTATATTTTACTTTCTCAATAAATGTTTTGACAATAATATAATTTACATCAGCCTCTAAAAGAATAATCCTTATCTCACGAACCGTCCCATGGATATTCGCTTCCGTAATCTTTCCCAGCCCCCTTAATGACCGAAATACAATGTCAAATTTTTCAGTAATTTTATCAAACATAGCAAATGATTCGAATTTAGCTTAGAATTTTAATGTTTTTTTTGCATTTATTAAAAGATATATTGCATATAATTTATTTCATGATATCCACGAAAAAAAACAACTTTTAGATTTTTTTCCGGCCTATCATCTTTTCATATTTTATATATGAACCCATTCTATTATAACCAGATGAGTATTCCATACTAGTCATCCAGGTCGGATTTATTCAATTATCATTTCTGAACTATGCCTTATCTATTATATAACGAAATCTTTTACATATTTACTGTTGAAATATTCAGTTTAAATTCCCCATAAAATTATGCCAGATTTTTATAAAATACTAAAAGACACACGTATCCAGCGTGGAATTAAATTAGATGAAATTCAAACTCGGACAAAAATAAATATTATTTTTTTAAAAGCTATTGAAAATGGAAAGTTTGATCTTCTTCCTGAACCATATATCAGATTATTTTTACGGGCTTATAGTATTGAAATTGGTTTAGACCCAGAAAAATTATTAAATCAATTTGAACAATTTATTGATGGGAAAGTTACTAAATTAAAAAAAAGAGGGGGAAATAAGAGTTTTGAGAAACAATTAACTACATCGGAACCCAAATCAGAGAAGGAAATCATTCACCCTAATAAATCTCCTAAAATTAATCGTGAAAAAGCCATAAAAAGTATCTTACTGCTTTCCTGCTGGATATTTGGATTAATTATTATCCACAAAATTGCAAATTCCCCAGAGGTACCTCCCCCTCCAACTGTACAACTGTCTGCAACAGAATTTATTAATATTTTATACACAAATTACAAAAGCGGAGACAAAGAAGAGCATCAATTTGAATTTATACCTCCCTATTCTCTGTCAATCAAAACCGTGGGACAGTTGACCGTATTTACTTCATCCGACTCAACGAATTTTTCTCGAATCATTTTAAATAGTGGAGAACATAAATCATTTTATACTGATAGCATTTTAACTCTTATACTTGAACATACTCAAAATGTCACTCTTTCCATTAAAGGGGAATCTGAAGAAATCACTTTAAATCAATTCCAGAATTTCCTGGATCCTGTAAAAATAAGAATAACTGCTGACCCTCCAGCCTATTCCGTAATTCAATATACCAAAAAAAAGTAATATCCCCTCTCTTGCTCCGATGATTTATAAAGGATTAATTTATATAGATTAATCCTTTTTTTTGATCCATCTGCTATTTTTTACCAAATTTTATCAATTAATTCCAAAAATATATTTTGATTTGAGTGGGTAATATTATTAGACTTGTGGGTAATAGTGGGTAGTTATACCTTTCTTTAAATTAAAATGTCATATAGTTCAAATACGTTTACAGGCGAATATACGTACACTGTTGACCCCAAAAGCAGGGTCAATATTCCGGCAAAATTTCGCCAAGCCCTTTCTCCGGAAAATGATAATTCTTTTGCCATTACCAAGGGAATGGATCAGTGTATTTGGGTTTATCCGGTAGTGGAATGGAACAAAGTCCTAACTAAACTTAGGGAACAGCCATCATCTCAGACCAATCGTGCATTTACCAGAGATTATTCTCGATTTGCTTCTACCGTGTCATACGACAAACAAGGTCGTATTCTTCTCTCAACTGAATTAATGAACTATGCTGAAATAGACCGACAGGTGACCATAATCGGTATGATAAACAAAGTTGAAATTTGGAATCCAGGTCTACTTAAGAAGTTTGATCAACAAATACTATCCCAGAATAAAAAAGCATTTAATGAATTGGCTGAAAAGATCATCCTGTAATGAACTCAATACTTCATCATATACCTGTTATGGTGAAGGAAAGCCTGTTTTATCTAGATATAAAACCGCATCTCATCTATATGGATGGAACTATTGGCCAGGGAGGCCACACTGGGTATATTCTTCCCAACCTATCTTCCAGAGGGAAAATAATAGGAATTGATAAAGACATTGAGGTATTGGATATGTGTTATCAGAATTTCTCCGCTTATAATACCCAACTGTCTTTACATCATAACTCATATCATCGTCTTTCTGATATTCTGCAAAAGGAAGGAATACAATCAGTGGAGGGGATATTGCTTGATTTAGGGTTATCCTCTTTTCAATTAGAATCTGAAACCCGCGGATTTTCATATTCAAAAAAATCCTTATTAGATATGAGGTTTGACCAAACCAGCGGAAAGCCTGCAGTTGATTTTCTAAAAAAATTAACACAGAAGGAGCTTGAAAAAATTTTGAAAAAATTTGGTGAAGAACGATATTCAAGAAACATCGCTTACCGTATCCATCGTTCACCGGATTTAAAAACAACTTCTGATTTAAAAAATATTATACAGAAGTCAACACCACCGAAAAACCGTACAAAATCTTTCTCCAGGGTGTTTCAAGCTATCAGGATCGCAATTAATAGAGAACTGGAGATACTGGAAAAATTTTTAGACACATTCATTGACTATCTGTCTCTTGGAGGTAAAATTGTCATCATCAGTTATCATTCCCTGGAAGACCGCCTGGTAAAACATGCATTTAAAAAATTAAAGCAAAAAGGAGAGGTAAATATTCTTACAAAAAAACCTGTAACACCTTCCTATGAAGAAATCAGTAAAAACAGTCGTTCCAGAAGTGCAAAACTTCGTGCAGCAGAAAGGATTTAAATAATAAATGCGAAATAAAAAACGCCGTTCAAAAAAAGTACAGAATATAATTGACACATTGATTTTCTATCTCATTACATGTTTATCTATTGGAGGACTGGTCTTATACCTTTGGGTATATACGGAAATTGATGATTCATTGTATGCTCTTGATATCCAAAGAAAAACAGTTGAGGAATTAATGAATGAAATTCATCTCTTGCAAAGTGAAATTGATGCTTTATCAAAACCTGATGTAATCGCCAGAAAAGCAAAAATGAACTGGGGAATGGAATTTGCTAAACCCGAGTCAATTTCCATTCATATTAATCCGGATGAATTAAGCAGTTTATGACAAAATCTTTTCTAAGATATCGGACAAGAATTACCGTACTCTCTTGTTTTGTGATTCTTGGGTGGTGTGTCCTTAGTGCAAGATTATTCCAAATTCAAGTCCTCGAAAATGAATATTATATTAACGAAGGGTTTCTCCAAGGACAACACAAGGAAATTCTTGAAGCATCCCGTGGGAATATCTATGATCGAAATAACGTACTCTTAACCAGAAATATTTCTCATATTACTCTATGCGGAAATCCGTCTGATATTGTTGAAAAGAAATCCGTGGCTCAATTATTGAGTAAATGTACGGAAAAACCTCCTGCTTATTATCTAAAAAAATTATCATCAAAGAATCCATTCGTGTTTCTGGAAAGGAATATTCTCGAATCTCAATGTGATGATATATCAAAGTTTAAAAATTATGGGGTAATCATTAAGAAAAATTATTTCAGGTATTATCCATTTGATTCTACAGGAAGTCAGGTAATCGGATTCACCGATCCAGATAATCGGGGATTAAGCGGAATTGAAAAACAATATAACCCCATTTTAACAGGAACTCCGGGATGGATCATAAAAAAACGTTCAGGAACAGGAAAAAGTAAACGGGATAACAGTTATCCATACATAGATCCCCGAAACGGCTCCAATATTCAATTGACACTAGATATTGAATATCAATGCATTTTGGAAGACGAATTAATAAAACAAATGAATGCCACAAATGCAAAAGGAGCGACCGGTATCTTTATGAATCCTGAAACAGGTGAAATTCTAGCTATGGCTTCCATTCCCTGTTTTGATTCAAATAACCCCGGTGACTATCCTTTAGAATATCAGAAAATAAAGGCCATAACCGATCAGTTCGAACCTGGGTCCACCTTTAAAATCGTGTCAGCAACTGCTGCTTTGGATAAAAATATGGTAAGGATTGATGACGAATTCTTCTGTGAAAATGGAAGTTTTGTTTATAATGGAGTTCCAATCCGGGACCATGAGGAATACGGTCTTTTAACATTTTCCCAAGTCATTGAACAGTCAAGTAATGTGGGGACTATAAAAATAACGGAACTCCTTCCAGGCCAGTCCTTTTACCAATATATAAAAAAATTTGGATTTGGAAATGAGACAGACATCAATTTACCTGGTGAATCCAAGGGATTCATTCGGGAACCGCAAAACTGGAGCAGAATTTCGCCTGGGGTTATTTCCATGGGCCAAGAGATCAGTGTAACCGCTTTACAATTGGCAATGGCATATTCAGCAATTGCAAATGGAGGATATTTACTCAGACCCGAAATTGTACAGCAGATTATGGGTCATGATGGGAAAATAATGGAAAATAACAATTCTAAAGTCCTACGCAAAGTGGCCTCTCTAAAAACAATGAAAACTTTAAAAAATATTCTTGTAAAAACAGTTAAAATGGGTACGGGGTCATCTGCGGGAATTCCAGGCAGGAACATAGCAGGAAAAACCGGGACAGCTGAAAAATTCATTAATGGATCTTATTCAGAAACCAAATTTATTTCAAATTTTGTTGGATTTTTCCCTGCAGAAAAACCAATACTATTAGGAGTAATTCTGATTGATGAACCCAAAACCGGATTTCATTGGGGCAGCACAGGGGCAGCGCCTGTTTTCCGAAAAGTTGCCGAAAGAATAATAAATATGGATGACTCATACCAACATAAACATGAACCAAAAGACAACTCACATGAAAACAAATTATGGGCTTCAAACAAAAAATATATTTCCAAAAAAATCCAAAATCCAGTCCTATTCAACCATCCTTTAAGGATTGAAAATAAGGAATGTATCGTACCGGATGTACGCCAAATGAGTTTGTTAAAAGCAGTAAGGAAAATAAAAGAAAGTGGATTTACCCATACAGTTCGCGGTTCCGGAATCGTGAATTGGCAGTCTCCGAACCCCAATCTAATACAACCCTGCGGTTCAACCTGCCTCATAGGACTCAAATAAAATGAATAAACAGCTCACTGAACTGGTAAAAAATATTAATCCGCTAAATTTAGTAACAGACGATATCAAAATCAGCAGATTATGTACCAATTCTAAACAAGTGGTTCAGGGGGATCTGTTCATTGCTATCCCTGGTCATTCTGTGGATGGACATCAATTTGTACAAGAAGCGATTGAAAACGGTGCAGCATCTGTACTGATCAACGGTAGAGATGTTGGTTCTGTTTCTATTCCTCTCATATCTGTAGCAAATCCCCGAAGGGCATTGTCGACACTGGCATCGGAATTTTATGATAATCCATCTAAAAAAATAAATATTACAGGAATAACGGGTACCAATGGAAAAACATCCAGCGCTTATCTGTTAAATTCCATTTTAACGACTGACGGTAAAGAATCAGCTGTTTTAGGTACATTGGGATTAAAAACAAAAAAATATGAAGAAGAAAAAAATCTCACAACTATGGATCCTATCAATCTTCATAAAACAATGAACCGGTTAGTCAATAATGGCACAACTCATTTAATTATGGAAGTGTCTTCTCATGCTGTTGAACAATTTCGTGTGGCTGATGTGGATTTTAATTATGCTGTTTTTACCAATTTAACCCATGAACATTTGGATTATCATCATACAATGGAAGACTATTTTCAGGCAAAAGCTAAATTATTCAAAACACTTCCTCTTGACGCAACTGCTATTATTAATCTGGATTGCAAATATGGGAAAATGATAAAAAATATCTGTCCGGCTCCTGTTGTATCAACATCTGCAATTTCAAAGGATATGGTCCAATTTTCCGAAGTCCAATCTACTCTTGACGGTATTACTGGAAAAATATTAGCGGGTCCTAAAATATACAAAATTCACTCCCCCTTAATAGGAAATTTTAATAAGGAAAATATCTTAATGGCTGTTGCAACTGCACATAGTATGGATATTCGCGCTTCATCTATTGAAAATGGTATAAAAAACTGTACACATATTCCCGGAAGAATGGAGTACTTTAAAAAACCAAATTGCGGAACAATTATAATTGATTATGCTCACACACCGGATGCATATGAAAAAGTTTTTTCTACAGTAAAATCATTAATAAAAGGAAATATTCAAACCGTATTCGGAGCTGGTGGAAACCGGGACCATAGTAAACGGTCCATCATGGCATCCATTGCCGAAAAATATTCAAATCACTGTTACATAACCCCCGATAATCCAAGAGATGAAGATCCTGATACTATATCTGCTGACATCATTTCTGGGTTTTCATCCAATTGTTTCACGATTTATCCGGATCGAAAATCGGGATTGACTCATGCACTTGAAACTCTGAAATCTGAAGATGCGGTAGTCATTTTAGGAAAAGGATGTGAAGATTTTCAGGAAATAAAAGGTGAACGAATACCATATTCTGATGTGGGTACAGTAAAGAAATTTATATCATGAGAATTACTTTACCTGATCCGGTAGGGTTTGCAGAGTGTTTCGCAGCAGTATCCGGTGTAAAGGTGATTCCAGAAATCATGGGAATTACGACTGACAGTCGAGATGTAAAACCAGAGGACCTTTACATAGCATTGTCTGGTCGACGGACTGATGGACATAATTTTGTCCCCGCTGTCGAATTGGAAGGTTGCAGTGCTGCTTTGGTATCAGATGTCCAGAAGGAGTGTAGAACTATTCAACAAATTAAGGTTGATGATCCTTTAATAACTATAGGACAAACTGCCAAGTTATGGAGAGAAAATGTCAATATTCCTGTATTCGGTATTACAGGAACAAACGGTAAAACATCTACGAAGGAATTAATAAAGCATGTTTTGAGTGAAAATATGAACGTTCATGCTACCGAAGGAAATTATAACACATCCATTGGTGTTCCGCTAACCATGTTAACCATGACTTCATCCCACGAAATATCCATTTTAGAATTAGGCGCAAATCAAAAAGGAGATATTCGGTATTTGTGTGAAATAACTAAACCGAATCATGGACTCATTACCAACATAGCTCCTGCACACTTAGAAGGATTTGGATCTGTAGAGGAAATCGCAAAGGAAAAAGGGGAATTATTTCTCTCATTAAACAACGGATTTGCGTTTGTTAATAATGCAGATGAAAAAGTCAGTGCCCTCCCCTGTTCTGGTACAAAAATATCTTATGGGTTAACACCGACTTGTGATTTTCCTGCTGATATTATCTCTGAAAATGATGGAAGTTTGACCTTAATTATTGATTCAGAGGAAATATCTACAGATTCCCGGAATTTAACTTTTCTTAAAAATGTGATTGCAGCAGCATCCGTATCCATCACTCTTGGAGTTGAGTGGGATATCTTTAGAGAACGAATTATAACCTTTGATCCTCCGAAAGGACGGTGTCAGGTGAAACAATTCAATTCTATCACTGTTATTGATGATACCTATAATGCAAATCTGGAATCAACCATCGCTGCACTCGATTATTTAATGGCTTTCGGCGGAAATGGACGAAAGATCTTCATTTTTGGGGATATGTTTGAATTAGGACAGGATACGGAATTACACCATCGAAAAATAGGGGAAAAATGTAAACAGACCGAATTGGACGCTGTGCATCTTCTGGGAGAAAAAACTTTATTTACCGATATGGAATTGAATTCATCCATAATACATCGGCATTATTCATCCAAAAATGAATTGATTTCCTCATTGAAAGAATCGTTCAAAGAAGGAGATAAAATTTTATTTAAGGGATCTCGAGGAATGGCAATGGAAACGGTAATTCAGGGGGTTTTTAGCTGATGCTTTACCATCTTCTTTATCCTTTAAAATCATATTGGTCCATTCTAAACCTGTTTCAATATATCACTTTCAGGTCTGCACTTGCAGCCATTATTGCATTACTGATAAGTTTCCTCTTTGGTCCGAAGGTCATCCACATGCTCAAATTTCACCATATTGGTGAAAAAATACGATCTACCGGACCACACACCCACATACAAAAGCAAGGAACACCCACAATGGGAGGAGTACTCATATTAATTGCAGTACTCCTCCCTACCCTCCTTTTAGCAAATCTGACAAGCCCCTACATTCAAATCATAATATTTGCAGCAATCTGGATGGGACTGGTTGGTTTTTTAGATGATTATTTAAAAGTGGTTAAGAAATTTGAAAAGGGACTCATCGCCAGATATAAATTATTTGGACAAATATTTTTAAGTATTGGAATCAGTGTTTGGATTTATAATCAAGGAAATTGGGATGGGGTTTATACGGTCACCTCAGTCCCGTTCTTAAAAAATTATAATTTAGACTTCGGCTTTTTTTATCCCTTAGTTGTTTTATTTGTAATAACAGGAACGTCAAACGCAGTAAATCTAACCGATGGCCTGGACGGCCTTGCTGCCGGATTATTGGCAATAGCTTTTACGGTTTTTGGGGCGATTGCATATATCACCGGTAGGGTTGATTTTTCAAGTTATCTAAATATTTTATATCTTCCAGGGGCAGGTGAATTAACCATTTTTACTTCCGCTATGGCGGGAGCCTGTCTTGGGTTTCTCTGGTTTAATTCTGCACCTGCACAGATTTTTATGGGAGATATTGGTTCTCTTTCTGCCGGAGCTGCTCTGGGAACATTGGCAGTGTTATTAAAAAAGGAACTTTTATTGATTATCATCGGTGGAGTATTTGTTTGGGAAGCATGTTCCGTCCTCCTACAAATTGGGTATTTCAGATGGACCAGAAAGAAAAAGGGTGAAGGTAAAAGGCTTTTTAACATGGCACCAATTCATCATCATTTCGAATTAGCCGGCTGGGCTGAAACAAAAGTAGTAGTTAGGTTTTGGATCATTGGTATTCTTTTGGCGTTGTTTTCTCTAACGACTTTTAAGATCCGATGATGAAAATATCCAAAGCCATCCCAGAAACCCTGAAAAATAAGAGAGTTACTGTTCTCGGAATGGGCATCAGCGGAATAGGGGCTGCAAGATTATTACATCATCTGGGTGCGGAAGTATTTTTGAGTGATATCGGGGAATTTCCAAATATCCATGATCATTCTATTCAATTGAATAATAATAACATCCCGTTTGAAACGGGGATTCACAGTAAAAGGGTATTTGACAGTGATCTGATAGTTGTATCACCGGGGATTGGACAAGATACAGTTGTAATTCAAAATGCACTAAAAAATGACATTCCCATTATCGGAGAATTGGAACTGGGAAGCTGGTTTACGGATGCTCCAATCCTTGCTGTTACCGGTTCAAATGGAAAAACAACCACCTCAAAATTATTGGAATCAATATGTCAAACAGATACCGTTCATGGAGTATTAGCGGGAAATGTAGGAATTTCTTTTACTCAAAAAGTTCTGGAGGATCTAATCAACCCAGATTCAAAGCGTATCTTTATTCTGGAAATATCCAGTTTCCAAACGGAATTTTTCATTCATTTTTCACCCTTCATCAGTATTTTTCTTAATATATCTACGGATCATTTAAATCGTCACGGGACAATTGAAGCGTACCTAAATGCAAAAATCAGATTATCAAAAAATCAGGATGAGAATTCTTATGTGGTGTATAATGAAGATGACACCAGGATAAAAAACATTTTTCAAAATGCACGTATGAAACAAATTCCATTCAGTTTGGATCCTAAAAAATCGTTTCGATTTGGTTTAAATCAGACCAGAATAATTAAGAAGAACCATAAGAGTTTTATCACCCTCAATGAAATATCTTTGATAGGAAAACATAATTATTCTAATATCATCGCTGCAGCAACTGCAGCTCACTTATTAGATATTGAAGAATCCCAAATTTCGGATTCAATCCAAAATTTCCATCCGATTCCTCACAGATTGGAGCATTTCCATACAGAAAACGGGGTTAAATATATCAACGATTCCAAAGCAACCAACATTGATGCAGTTAAGTGCGCTTTAGACAGTTTTAATCAGCATGTGATTCTTATTCTTGGAGGATTATTTAAGGGTGGATTTTTTGAAGAACTCCTTCCACATACAGGAAACGTAAACGCTGTAATTGCGTATGGCGAGGCTCAGGAATTAATTAACACTGCATTGGGGGATGCGGTAAGACTGTACAATTTTGACAGTCTTAAACAGGCGGTGGTCCTGAGCCGCTCAATTGCCAATCCGGGGGATATCATTTTATTGTCCCCCGGTTGTGCAAGTTTTGATCAATTTAAAAATTATGAAGAAAGAGGTGACTGTTTTAAAAATTGGGTTTTAGCGCAAATCTAATACAGTGAATCATTTAAATCTCATTAAACGGCATATTGACCATATTCTTCTAGGACAGGTCTTACTCATTGCTGCGTTTGGAATGATCATGCTTTATAGTGCCAGTTCAGCCCAGTCCATCCATCTAACCGGAGGTAAAACAAACTCAATGTATTTGACTGCTCATTTAAAACGGTTACTCATTGCCTTATCTGCCATGACCGCATTTATATTCATTGACTATCGAAAGTTAAAACAGTGGTCGCCCATTTTGATTGGAATTTCATTTGGGTTGCTTTCACTTGGTTTGATTTTCAAGATTATATCCGGCAGTACATTTCCCGCAAGGTGGCTTCATTTAGGGTCACTTACTTTTCAAACATCTGACTTTGCCCGATTGTCTGTTATCATTTATCTGGCTGCTTATCTGGATACAAATCATCGTAAAATCACTGATTTTACAAATGGCTTGCTTCCTCCTGTATCTATATTAGCTGGAGTCTGCAGTTTGATTGTCTTACAACCAGATTTCAGTACAGCTATGGTAATTGCATTAATTGGATTTGTGATTTTGTTCATAGGCGGTGCGGAAGTGTCTCAATTGGGAACATGCGGATCAGTCGGAATCGCTGTCTCGATACCAGTTTTGATGTTGAAACCATATAGGTTAGAACGAATCTTAGCATGGTTTAAACATGAAGGCTCTAATAATTATCAGGCATCTCAATCACTCATTAGTCTTGGAAACGGAGGATTGTTTGGTTTGGGTCTGGGTCAGAGCATGCAAAAGGATCAATTTCTGCCTACTCCTCACACAGACTTTATTTTTGCGATAATTGGCGAAGAAATAGGTTTTCTTGGAGGGATGTTTTTGTTATTTCTGTTTATCCTTATCTACAGAAGGGGAATCAGGATAGCCCGAGAATGTACAGATCCCTTCGGAATTTTTTTGGCAGTGGGAATTGGTTTCAATTTAATCTGTTATACATTTATCAATGTTGCAGTTGTGACGGGAATATTACCGGTGACTGGATTACAAATCCCCATGGTAAGCTATGGCGGGTCCGGTTTGGTTATTACATTAATAGGATTTGGAATTCTGTTAAATATCAGTCAGAGAAAAAGATCACTAATTTCCCCCGATATTCGAAACAGGAGAATTTATGGATGAAATTAGAATTCTTATTGCAGGCGGTGGAACCGGGGGACACCTTTTTCCGGCAATCGCTATTGGAGAAAAAATTCGTTCCATGCATGAAAAATCTATTATCCATTACATGGGTTCAGAATTTGGAATCGAGTCAAAAGTTTTACCTGTGAAAGGGCTCTCTCATACTTTACTTCCAATGAAAGGATTGCAAAGAAAATTTGCTCTCCATTCTATTATAAAAAATATGAGTCTTCCCTATTTTTATTTAAAATCCATATCAATCGCAGGTGATGTTTTCAATGAGTTTATGCCTCAGGTTGTTGTTGGAACCGGAGGATATGCTAGTGCTATTCCCGTTAAAATATCCTTGAAAAATAATCTGCCTGTTGTTTTACAGGAACAAAATTCTTATCCTGGGCTCACGACTCGTATCTACGCTTCCAAATCAAAGGTTGTTTGCACGGCATTTAATGAAGCCCATCACTATCTTAATGCTGAGTGTGTTCTTACCGGAAATCCAATTCGTCCAGATATAATTCAAGGAAACAAAGTTGAAGGAGAAAGAAAATTTCATTTAAACTCATCTAAAAATACACTTTTTGTTTTTGGTGGCAGTCAGGGATCCCTTTTTTTAAACCATCTAATGGAAGATTCAGTTGAAAGGTTACAAAAGAACAAGATTCAGGTTTTATGGCAGACGGGAGATAATCATTACAACCATTATAAACATTTTGATTCAGAAACGATTCGTGTCACACCTTTCATTGATGCAATGGCAGATGCATATTCACTCTGTGACTTAATCATATCAAGGTCAGGGGCATTGGCAGTTTCCGAAATTATGGCAGTAGGAAAAGCAAGTATTTTAATTCCTTTTTCCGGTGCTGCAGAAAACCATCAATACAAAAATGCCAAGGTATTGGCAGATCAAAGAGCAGCAGTCTTATTGAGTGAAAATAATTTTGACTCGACAACATGTATGAAAACTATTATTAAATTAGTAAATGACAAAACCACATTGAAAGAAATGGGTAACAGGGCAAAATCTATGAGTAAACCAAATGCTACAGAATTAATTGCCAATAAAATCATCGAGTTGGCAACTGCCTGATGTTCCGCAAAGTAAACCATGTTCATTTTGTAGGAATAGGAGGAATAGGAATGTGTGGAATTGCAGAATTACTTATGAATTTAGGATTCAGGGTGAGTGGCTCAGATTTGCAGGAATCACCTATAATAATGTCCCTTATGAACAAGGGAGCAAAAGTTTATCTTGGTCACGAACGGGAGAATGTTACAAACAGTGATGTTCTAGTATACTCCAGCGCAGTTCATGATGATAACCCGGAAATTTTGGCTGCACATAAATTTGGTATTCCAGTAATTAAACGTGCCGAAATGCTGGGAGAATTAATCGCAGTAAAACCGACAAGTATCGCCATTGGAGGGACCCACGGAAAGACATCCACCACATCTATGGTCGGCTCTGTATTAACAGAAGCAAAAATGGAACCTACTTTAGTAGTTGGAGGGCATGTAAAAAATATAGACTCAGGTTCAATGCTTGGTAGTGGTGAGATAATTGTAGTTGAAGCTGATGAATTTGATCGCAGTTTTCTTGCATTGCGTCCAACAATCAGTGTCGTGACAAATGTTGAGTTAGAACATACCGATTGTTACCAAAATCTCACCGAACTTCAGGATGCGTTCCTTACTTTTTGTAATTCAGTCCCATTTTACGGGGCAGTTGTTGTATGTTCCGATTCTCCGGCATTGGTGGAAATAATACCGGATATTCGCAGACCTATCTTGACATATGGATTGTCTTCCGATTCACATGTTTCAGCTCAAAATATCAGTCATACAGGAAGTGCGAGTACATTTTATGTAACCAAGGATGAAAAATTCTTAGGTGAAATTTACATTGATGTTCCTGGAAAACACAATGTCACCAATTCATTAGCTTCTGTTACCCTGGGATTGGAATTGGGTATTCCATTCTCAGTTATATCCCGGGGAATTCAATCTTATTCAGGTGTAAAAAGACGATTTGAAATAAAGGGTACATGTCATGATGTGATGATTGTGGATGATTATGCCCACCACCCTACAGAAGTACGAGCAACATTAGATGCTGCAAGAGATGGCTGGAACCGGAGAATTATTGCAGTGTTTCAGCCTCACCTTTTTACAAGAACACGGGATTTTTATCAGGATTTTGCTGACTCATTTTCTAAAGCAGACATTTTAATTGTAACCAAAATTTTCCCCTCAAGAGAAGAACCTATTGAAGGGATATCGGGTGAATTAGTTGTCCGTGCAGCCCAAGAAAATAACCATCCACAACCATTGTATATAAACGAATGGGAACAGCTGAAGAAATCCTTAGATAAATTTATTAGACCGGGAGACATGGTCATAACAATCGGTGCAGGAAATATCTGGCGGTTTTGCCAAGAATATTTTGAGCATTTATCTGCTAAATCAAATTTATAATGAAGTATGAAAAGGAAATAAAGAGTATGATTAACGGAACCTGCCTCATTAACGAACCCATGTCAAAACATACAACCTATGGCATTGGTGGACCCGTTTCCTTCTATATCAAGCCAAAGAATAAGGAGGATTTAAAAAATATTCTATTATTTACCGAAAAAAATTCCATTCCGGTTTATTTTGTTGGTACGGGGTCTAATCTCCTTGTTTCAGACTCTGGAATAAATGGAATAGTTGTTTCTTTAGAAAAATCATTAAAGAAAATAACGTTTTTATCTGAAACAATGATTTATGCAGAGGGCGGCGCAATGTTGGGAAAACTGGTGAAATTATGCATCAGTAATAACCTTACAGGATTAGAAAGTTTGGTCGGTGTACCAGGCACACTCGGGGGCGCTTTGGTTATGAATGCAGGGGCATTCGGTGGAGAAATTTCCAAGTGTCTAAAGTCTGTTGATGTCATCAATATAGATGGCACAGAACATCAATATTCATCAGAGGATATACATTTTCAATATCGTTCCTCTAGTTTCTCAAAGGATGAGATTATTGTAGGCGCTACGTTCATTTTAAAAAAAGATGATCCGAATCACATTCAGGTAAAACGACAAAATGCAAGTCAGGGAAGAAAATCATCACAACCTTTGCGCATTCGCTCTGCAGGAAGTGTATTTAAAAATCCGGAAAATACAGCAGCTGGTTACCTTATTGATCAAGCCGGATTAAAAGGGACAGTAAAAGGTGGTGCAGAAATATCATCAAAACACGCAAACTTCTTTGTCAATAATGGTGATGCAACCAGTGATGATTTAGTATCTCTTATACGAATTGCTCGAAAAAAAGTATTGAAAATATTTGGGATTCATCTAGACTTAGAAATCAAAACTATAGGCTTTCCAGAGGGAACATTTGAAGCATGAAAATTAAAAATAATAATGTCTCAGCGATCATTATTCTCTCTCTTGCAAACGGACTGTTTATCCTTTTGATATGGAGTTCTTTCAAATGGGTATCTTTTTCACAGAACGTAAATATTACCAGTATAATAATTACAGGTAATGAACTAATTCCAGTTGAAGAATATCGCAAGTTAGTTGATTCTCTCACAGGGACATCCACTTTCACAATTGACTTGAGAAAAATATCAACCATATTAGAAAAACACTCTCATGTGAGTTCTGCAAGGGTAAGTCGTATGTTTCCAAACGGATTATTGATAGAAATTACCGAACGACAACCTATTGCAATGGTTAATGCATCTCCCCCCATGCTTTTGGATAGACATGGAATTTTATTTCCATTAAGGGGAACATTCAGTGATTATACCATTCCCATTCTTTCCCATTTTGTAGCCACTGAAAACTCTTATTATAAGATAAATAAAAATCAGTCAAAATCAATGACATCAGCAAAAATTATTCTTCACTTTTTAGCTGATGAATACCCCCGCTTATTCGAAAATATTTCTGAATTACGATTGAACAATCAGGATGACTTTGAAATCATATTACTGGAACAGCCTACCAAGGTAGTATTAGGAAAAAACCAGCTTATAAAAAAAATAAATGTATTAATAAAGTTTAAAAATCAGCTTCAATTATTCAATAAAAATATTACCGATTATAAAAATCTGGACCTCCGGTATGAGCGTCAGATTGTTGCCCAGGAATGGATATGATTAAAAAAGGAACGCTCATACAGAATCAGACAATCCTTGCAGGTATAGATATCGGCTCTAATAAATGTTGCTGTTCCATCGGTAAAATTAATCATGAAACCGGTAAAATTAAATTGTTGGGAATTGGGGAGAGTGTATCCACAGGTATGAAAAAAGGATCAATTGTGGACCGTGATAAAGTGATTGAAAATATTGAAAATGCAGTCCGGGATGCGGAATCAATGGCACAAGTTAAAATAGACCGGACGAATGTCACCATTTCTGGGAATCATATTCGGGGTTTGAATACACAGGGCGCCATAGCAATCCACACAAATGGACACGTTGAAATGCCAAATGCTCAACAAATCCGACCTAAGGATATTCATAAAGTACTGGATATGGCAAGGGCAATTTCATTCCCAATTGACCGAAACATCTTACACGTAATCCCACAGGAATATATCATTGATACAATGGAAGGAGTCATCAATCCAATTGGAATGACTGGGCGAAGACTGGAAGCTCGGGTTCATCTCATCACGGTAGCAATTTCTTCGCTGACAAATATAAAGGATTGCGTAGAGGAAACAGGAATTTCTATTGATGAAATAATCTATCAGGGACTGGCTTCCGCATTAAGTGTTATCACGAATGATGAAAAAGAAATGGGTGTAGCAGTGATTGATATTGGAGCAGATACATCTGATTTGGTTGTTTTTCACGATGGAGGAGTGCGACACAGTGCTGTTATTCCAATAGGTGGAAACAGTATCACCCATGATATAGCAATGATGCTACAGATCAGTACTGCAGAAGCAGAAAAAATAAAAAACAAATATGGGTCTGCCATTGCATCCATGGCCAGCGCGGAACTTGAATTTGAACTATCATCAGAAAATGGCCAGTTAAAAAGGTCGATTTCCGAACATGAATTATCCCGTTATATTGAAGCCCGAGCAAGAGAAATTCTCCAGTATATTTCCAAGGAAATGTCTAGAGCAGATTTGGACGGCCCTTTAACCTATGGAATTGTGCTGACAGGAGGCGGAGCGCAATTGAACCATTTTGCAAAATTATCCGAGAATGAATTGAATATAAAAACAAGAATTGGAATTCCTGCTAATTGCGGAAATGTAATCAAACTGGGGTCTGAACCTAAATACGCAGCATCCTTGGGATTATTAGACTGGCAGAATTTTATTCACAATGAACGGAATTTATTGAACGAAAATTCCGGATCAATGGGTGAAAGAATGAAGGGATGGGTTGAAGGAATATCAAACTGGAGTAAAGGGTTTTTTTAACAAAATTTAATAAATGATAATTTTTAAAACATACCAACAAGGAGAAAATAATGCTATTTGAATTTGACCCAAAAATGGAACAAA
>CAZBBE010000012.1:0-18837 GCA_964489755.1 uncultured bacterium
TGATGGATACTGGCTCTTTTTTGATACAGAAGGCTCTACCGATGTGAGCGGGAGTTCCATTGACCAGGTCACTATTCCCCTGTCAGAAGGGTGGAATCTCATGGGAAGCCTCTCTTCTGCCTTTGAATCATCTTCCATTGATGACCCTGAAGAAATTATTGTTTCTGGGTCTATCTACGGTTTTGAAGGAACCTATCAGCCTACTACAACTCTTCAACCTGGAAAAGGATACTGGATCAACGCTTCTGCGGATGGACAGGTTACTCTAAACAGTGGTGGAACCGCACGGATCGAACCTTTTGTTGACCGCACTGCGGAAGCCAATGTTATTAGGTTCAACGGTGTGCCCCTCTACTTTGGAGTTACAATACCTGAAAATGAGTTACAGAGTTATGAATTACCTCCCAAACCACCTGCTGATGTGTTTGATGTGAGATTCAATGAAAATATGAAAGTAGTTCAATCTAGAGGACAAATTATTCTTTCAAATCCCATAGAGGCACTTACTGTGACTTACGAAGTGAAGCATGAAACAAGTTCTGTGTGGGTTTTAGTGTCCAATGATGGAAAAGAATATCCCCTTCACCATTCTGGAACCTTCCAAAATATAGAAAATGTTACCTGGTTAACTTTGAAAAAAGTATCATCTCTTCCAACTGAGTATGCATTGTCCCAGAACTTTCCCAATCCTTTCAACCCAACAACTACAATCACATATTCGATTCCTGAAAATAGTGAAGTGAATTTGACTATTTATAATCTCACAGGAAAGAAGATTACTAATCTTGTTCAGGGTCAGGTAAATGCAGGTATCTACTCTGTGAACTGGGACGGGACAAATCATACTGGAAACCCTGTATCAAGCGGTCTGTATCTTTACACAGTAGAAACGGCTAATTTTAGGTCAATGAAAAAAATGATTCTCATGAAATAAAATTTTTCTGACTTATTGAGGAGGCGATGCAGAAGATATTTATGCTACTCCCTAAAATTCTTACATTGCCTCCATATTAATTTCCAGCTCCCTGATTTTATTCATCAATTTTTCATGCTCTGTTTTCCTGCCCCTCTTAAGTACACCGTTAGCATAAATAGTATATTTTCTTAACAACATCCTCTCAACCAAATATTTCTGGTTGAGTTCTAATTTTTTATCCTGTCTTAATTTCTCAAGAGTTTGAATCCTATATTTTTCTATTCCCTCGGAAACCAGTGAAAGTTGATCATCATGTCCTCCATATTTTTTTATGAGAGGTTCATCCAAATAAAGAACCGGATATTTTGCTGTGATTCGCAGCCAGAGATCATAATCCTCACATACTTTTAACTCTTCATCAAAAATTCCTACATCATCTAAAAGAGATCTGTGAAATAGCGATGATGAAGGAGAAATCCGGCACATGTCTAGACAATTCTCAAAAATCATACCTCCATACTTTTGATGTTTTTTCCCCTGATTTACCCGGACACCATTGCGGACCCAGATTTCATTCGTATGGCAAAATAGGATATTGGAATTTTTTTTAAAAAATTCTGTTTGTTTTTCTAATTTTTTTGCCAACCATTCATCATCGGAATCCAGAAGAGAAATCCAATCTGTCTGTGCATGTTGTATTCCCAGATTTCTCGCAGAACTTACGCCACAATTTGATTGGCAGAATAATTTAATGGATGGGTAATGTAATTGGAGCCATTCATCTGTACCATCAGTGGAACCATCATCCACTACGATAATTTCAACTGGTTTGAAAGTTTGATTTAAAACAGAGGTAATGGCACGTTCTAAGGTATGCCGTCGATTGAAGGTCGGTATAATGACCGAGATGTTGAAATTGCTATTCAAATAATTTTAACGGATACGCTCCAGCATTAATCAATTTTTGAATTTCCCCCATCACGTAAGGTTTGTCCTCTTTGTAGGTCACCCCAAACCAGTTGGCTTTGCTTCGCAGCACGTGAACTCCCTCTTTTCCATTTTGGATGAGATCATTGACAACCGTGGGTATTAAAAATTCACTTTTTAATTCTGTTCCATGTTCACTCAGAAAATCCACAAACATGTCTTTTAAATAATCAAACAAAACCGGAGTGAAACCCCACATGTTCATGGATACAGGTTCAGTTCCATTCAATACAATATCTCTATCTGATGAAACACCATTATCCGTTTTTTGAAGATTATCCGTTTCAACCACTGTCTCCAGTTTGCCATTGTTTACAGTACAAAGTCCTCGTGTGACCCCTCCAAAAATGGATAACGTATTTTCAAGCCTAAATGTCACCATACTAAACTTATTTCCACCGTTTTTATAATAGTCTGCAACAACCTCGAATGACTCTCGACTATAGAAATCATCACCATTGATCGCCGCAAACGGCTCTTTAATCAGAGCAGCCGCAGATAATATGGCCTGTCCCGTGCCCCAGGGTTTTTCCCGAACTTCCGGGCAGGTAAACCCATCGGGAAGTACATGGAGTTCTTGAAAGGCAAACTCAACCTGGACCTCACCAGCATATTTATCGGAAATCCTTTCCTTAAATTCTTTTTCGAATTCCCTACGGATGATAAAAACAACTTTACTGAAGCCGGCTTCAATAGCATCGTAAACTGAATAATCAATAATGGTCTCTCCATTTGGCCCTACTGTATCCAGCTGTTTTAGTCCGCCATAGCGGGAGCCCATACCCGCTGCCATAACAAGTAGTGTGATATCGTTCACAAAATAATGAATCCTTTAATGATTGTTAAAATTAATCAATTCTTGTTCCCACTTCAGAATGTATTGTGTACGCTTTTCCCCCAGATTTTATAATTGCTTCAACAACTTCTTCCGGATTGTGAGGAGCATAAGTAAACATGCATCCGCCCCCGCCTGAACCGTTGATCTTTCCACCCAATGCACCAGCATTCATGGCTGCATCCAGCATCGTTTCGATCTTTGAAGTACTGACTTTCAGCACATCTCTCAGGATCGTATGATGTTCAGATAAAAGACGACCAATCTTTTCATGGTCTGGGTCAGCTTTTTTAAGTTCCGGCAGAGCCTGTCTTAAAATATTCCGATTTTGAATTGTTCCAGATAATAATTTAGTTTCGTCCGCGTTTAAATTGCATCGACTGATTTCATCCAATTCAATCTCGTGCAAACTGAAATCTGGGTCCTGTGACTTTATTTTCTCCACAATTTCCAACCGAGAATCTCGGCAGTGCTGAAGAATTCCCATTGTATCCTTCGGCTCACAGGAATCTCCCAATACAAATGGACCCAGATTTGGTTTCATAGATTCAATCGAAATTTCAGGTTCAGACTCTAAATAAATAAGGTTTCCAATTGCTGTGGAGTACTGGTCCATCATCCCCCCCGGTTCATTGAATTCCAGCACTTCCGCAGTGTAAGCCAGTGAGCCAATTTTTCGCTGATCCCAGTCCGCTGGCTCATCAGCCATTTGTGATAAAAAATGAATCCAGCTCACCGTGATTGCAGAGGAACTGCCTGTCCCGGCTTTCATAGGAATTTCGCTGGTAAGTTCACATTCAAAACCGTTGGGAAACTTAAGTCCTTCATCTAAACATACCTTAACACCGCTTTTGAAATAGTCCCGTGATTTTTTGTAAGTCAGGTCATCCAATGAAAAGAATTCTACTTTATTCAAATCTAGTTTATTAATGATGAATTTCCTATCCAACCGATCCTTACCGATTAACCGAGCCCGAAGTGAAATGGCCATGGAAATGACAGGAAGACCAAGATAATCCTGGTGCTCACCGAAGAGACAAATTCGACCGGGAGTGCTTATTTCCATGTTTTAAATAATCCGAATGAAGCAAATACGCCCAATCCGCAAATCAGCACTCCGGAACCAATTTCCCCGTAGATCAATTGCCCAACACCTAAAAGAAATCCATACACAGCAACACAACCGAATATCATGGACAGAATACCTTTAGGAACCGGCCAGGGCTCAGCTGAAACACCATCAGAATATTTTGTCCACCCGGGTCCACCGGGATTCACTTTCTTAACAAAACTCCTGAGTGTTTCGTCATCATCCGGAGGGGTGAAATAGGTGGCAACAATCCAGACTATTGTAGTGAGTACAGCTCCGATCACAATCTTTTGCCATCCTTCTAAAGTAGATTCACCAAAGTTGAAATATCCTGCAATGATGATGGAACTCACCATCGCGACTATCTCGGTGTAGGCATTGATCCGCCACCAGAACCAGCGCAGGATGTAGATCATCCCAGTGCCGGCTCCGATCATGAGTAATAATGTAAATGCCTGTCCGGCGCTGGTGAGCACCAGCCCCAGTCCGCCACCTAAAATAATGGAAACCACCGTAAATAATCTCCCGGCGGTGACAAGCTGTTTTTCTGATGCATCAGGCTTGATGAAGCGATGAAAAAAATCATTCACCAGGTAACTGGCGCCAAGGTTGAGCTGAGTAGACATGGTGCTCATGAAGGCAGCAATGAGTGATGCTGCAACCAATCCCAAAAGTCCGGACGGGAGTAAAGTCAACATGGCAGGATAGGCTACATCGTGGCCCAGTTTATCCTCTGGAAGGTTAGGGAAAGCTTTTTGAATATCCGATAATTCTGGGAATACAATAAGAGATGCAAGAGCAATTAAAATCCATGGCCATGGTCTCAGTGCGTAATGGGCGACGTTGAATAAAAAAGTAGCACCCACCGCATTGGATTCATCCTTTGCAGAAAACATGCGCTGGGCAATATACCCACCACCGCCGGGCTCTGCCCCGGGATAATAACTGGCCCACCATTGAACAGCAAGAGGTACAAGCAAAACCGGCACCCACACATTGGGATCGGACAGATCGGGGATCAGGGCAAGTTTGTCTGCTACATTCCCGTGGGTGATAAGACTGGATAAACCGCCGATTTCAGGCAGTCCCAGTATATAAAACATTCCCCACATGGAACCGATCATTGCCAGCGTGAATTGGACAAAATCTGTAATAATTACAGCTTTGAGCCCCCCCAATGCTGAATATCCCAGTGTAATGGAACAGGCGATTACCAGGGTCACCCAACCGGGTAATCCCAAAACGATTTCCCCAAATTTCACGGCAGCCAAACTCACAGCACCCATAACCAATACATTAAATACCAGTCCCAGATACAACGCCCGGAAACCCCGCAGGAAGGCAGCAGCCTTCCCACTGTAACGGAGTTCATAAAATTCGATATCGGTGAGCACGCCGGAACGGTGCCAGAGATTTGCATAAACAAAAACCGTCAGCATTCCCGTAAGCAAAAACGCCCACCAGGCCCAGTTTCCTGAAACACCATTCTGGCGAACAAGATCTGTTACAAGATTCGGCGTATCTGTGGAAAATGTAGTAGCAACCATACTAACACCCAACAACCACCAGGGCATATTACGCCCAGCCAGGAAAAAGGATTTGGTATCCTCCCCGGCCTGTTTAGATGCCCATATACCTATTACCAGTGACAAAGTAAAATAAGCTCCAACGATGGTCCAATCTAATGTTGAAAGTGTCATCTAAAGATTATCATCCAACCCGAAAATCGGTTGATTATTTTTCCATCTTCCCCGTGTAAAATCGGGAATTTTCACAGATGTGCTATTCAGTCGAATTGATTTTTCAGATAGGGGACAGATCACACTCATACTCACCGCATCGTACACATCAATGGGTGGAGATACGTTCCATTTTAATGATTCCACAAAAGCACGAAGGATGAAAAAGTCCATCCCACCGTGGCCCGAACCAGCCGCTTGGTCTTCAAACCGTCTCCACAGCGGATGATCATATTTCTTCATATAAGTTTCATCCGATTCCCAGCGATGTTCTTCAGGACTCATCCCTTCAATATAAATGGAATTATTATCTTTCATCCAGATTCCCTGTGTTCCCTGAACCCGAAAATTCAGGCTGTATGGCCGTGGTGAATTGGTGTCATGGCTCAACATGATGGTCTGACCATTGGCGCATTTGATGACTGTGGTCACTATATCACCCAGTTTGAATTTCACTTTGGCATTGGGGTGGTATTCCCCGCTCTTTTTAACAATATATTTGTGGAGTCCTCGGCTTTGCGTCGCTGTGGATGTGAGATGAACCATGCGATTGCCACGGTTGATATCAAGCATTGTACTGACAGGACCCAATCCGTGGGTGGGATAAAGATCACCATTTCGATCCACAGAATGCTGAGTTCGCCATTTGGCTTCAGAGTATCCTTTTTCGCCGAATTCCACTCCGCCTCCATAAGGATTATTTCCATCATTGAATTTGACGTGGCGGAGGTCATGCTGGTACCCCCCTTGGCAGTGAAGTAACTCATCAAACAATCCCCGACGTACCATATTAAGTACAGCCATCACATCTCTGCGGTAACATACATTTTCCATAATCATGCAATGTTTTCCAGTCCTTTCGGATGTATGTACCAGATCCCAGCAATCTTTCACAGTAAGGGCTGCCGGGACTTCTGTCCCCACATGAATTCCGTGTTTCATGGCGGCGATAGCCATGGGATGGTGCCATTCCCAGGGTGTGGCGATGTAGACGCCGTCCAAGTTTTCATTAGCTACCATGTTTCGGAAATCCTCATCTCCATTTTTATAGATGCGGGGATCGGGTTTACCGGCATCTTTCAAAATTTTAAGGGCACTTTCGATCATACCATCATCGATATCGCAAATAGCAGGAATTTGAACTTCAGGATATTTAGCCGCGAGCCATAGCATCCACTGACCTCGCATTCCGGTTCCAATGAATCCCAGCTTTATTTGTTTATATACCACCGGGGAAGAGAATAATGATTTTGGCATCATGGCGGTGGCAGCACCTGCCATAGCTATAGTTTTGACAAAATCACGTCTATTGATTCTTTTAGACATTTAATACTCCAGGTTTTTATTGTTTCAAAAATTTAGTATCGGAATTTTATTTCTTGCGGCTCAGTTCGAATTTTCACTATCGTCCCAAGTATGACCAACTGAAATAAACATTAACATGAGACCCGAAATAAAAAACCAAATATTTTAGATCCTTTTCATCTCAAAATAAATCCGTCTTTTAATGGGTCTTCCGGATCGATCCAAAATGTATTCTTTCCAGTTATATAAGCATTGCCACTGACTTCAGGTATAACTGCTTTGTAGCTCCCGAAAGTTGTTGTTGCAACCACCTTTACTGAAAATATCGAACCGATAATACTTTCAATTATGATAGACTCGCCAACCTCAATCTCACCTTTTGCGTGGAGAATAGCTGCACTGGCACTGACACCGGTCCCTGTTGGACTTCGATCCACTTCTCCTTCTGCAAAAACACAGACATTTCGGTTGTGATGATTCGGATCTTTCGATGCACCAGTAAAAATTATCCCATAAAGAAAATTCATTTCTGGCTCTGTTGGATGTACCATCTCAACTGAATTCATGATCGCATGTTTTATCTTCATTCCAGTTTTAATCAATTGTGGTTGGAATTCCGGTGTGCAATCCAAACCAATTTGTGAAACATCCACAAAAGCATAAAATGCACCACCAAAAGCAAGATCATAATTAATCATTCCAAGTCCAGGTACATCAACTTCTGTATCAAGTGATTGAACAAAAGACGGGACATTCTCAAATCGTACTCCGGTTACCTGTCCATTTTTAACTTTTGCGTAGGATTTAATGAATCCGGATGGCACATCCATTTTCACTTCTGTTTCTGGTTCGTTCATGGAAATCAATCCCGTTTCCACAAAGACTTTTGTTAGGGCGATAACGGCATGACCACAACCTGTGGAGTAGCCTTCATTATGAATAAAAATTACACCAAAATCTGCACCGGTTGTGTCCGGTTCAACGATGATAGCACCATACATGTCCGCATGTCCCCGGGGCTCCCAGATGAGTGTTTTTCGTAATTCATCATGATGATTCTGTGCATCAGTTCTTTTTTCTAAAAGCGTTTTCCCTTTCAACTCAGGGTACCCAGATAAAATAATTCGGAGTGGTTCCCCCTCCGTATGAGCATCAATGGTTTGGAACTCTATCCATCCATCAGGCGGATTCCAATTCTTAAGTTTATTAACTTCTATCATGATTTATTTTTTTCATGATCATATTTGCCAACGCCAAATCCTGAATAGCATTTCCCACAGATTTGAATAATGTAATCTCATCCTCCGAATCCCTTCCAGAGACTTCTCCTGAAATTACCTGTCCCAATTCTCCATGAACCGAATCAAAAGACCATTTCCCTTTATCCATTGGAATTATCAGATCACCCGCTTCTTTTTTACATGCTTCTATTTCGTCGACAATAATTTTAGAATTTTCAACAATATCTGAAGAAATTTCTCTCTTACTCGGTTGATGTGATCCAATAACATTCAAATGACATCCAGGTTTGATGTTTTCATATTTAAACAGTGGTAATCTAGATGGAGTAGTTGTACATATTATATCAGCTTCGCACAATGATTTTATATTGCCAATCTCACATTTTATTTTATTGGAAAATAGATCACAAAATAATTCAGCAGATTTTTTATTACGGCTGAATACAAGAACTCTCTCTATACCTCTAACTTCAATTAATGCTTTTATATGAGAGTCAGCCTGAACGCCTGTTCCGAAGATAGCGGCAACCTTTGAGTCCTTGTTTGCAAGTAGATCCGTAGCTAATCCGGATGCTGCACCCGTTCTAATAGCTGTAATGGATTCACCATCCATGGTGGCTAATTGTTCTACATTCGCAGCATCAAAGACCTGAACCACTGCCTGGATCAAGGGCAATCCTTTATCAGGATTAGAATAATTCACAGAAACAATCTTCACTGAATAATAGGGGCATCCTTTGGCATAGGCTGGCATAATCAGGAATGTGGCATTTTTATCATGGATATCCAAGCTTAATCTTGTAGGAACTATTGCCTCTCCGTTGCTCAATTGAGTAAAAGCAGAGCGCATGGCATCAATAGCTTCAGGCATGGATACCATTTTGGGGATTTGTTCCTTATCCAGAATAATCATTATAAAGGTTTTTGTATATTCCCTTTTTTAATTTCTTCAAGAGTCTCATCTAAAACTGATGTTAGTTTTTCGACATTTTGTTTTTTAAAAACCATGGGTGGCTTTATCTTAATGACGTTATGGTCAGGACCATCTGTGCTTAATAATATCCCTTTCTCTTTCATTCGATTGATTATTTGATTTGCTTCTACAGCTGCCGGTTTTAATGTGTCGCGATCTTTGACTAATTCAATACCAATAAATAACCCTTTTCCTCGAACATCACCTATTAAATCGTTCTTTGATTTCAACGTGTTCAATTGCTCCAAAAGATAAGATCCAACGACTCTGGCATTTTCTTGTAATTTTTCCTCTTTTATTACATTCAATACAGCCCGTCCTACAGCGCAGGAAACAGGATTGCCACCGAATGAATTGAAATATTCCATACCATTATTGAACGCATCTGCGATTTTCTGCGTTGTTACCACTGCTGACAAAGGATGGCCATTACCCATGGATTTGCCCATTGTTACTATATCCGGAGCAACACCATGAGTCTCAAAACCCCAAAAATGCGATCCGACCCGGCCAAACCCAGTCTGTATTTCGTCAACAATACATACTCCACCAGCTGCACTGACCAAATCAAATGCTTTATTTAGAAATCCTTTTGGCAGAATCAATTGACCACCACAGCCCATTAAGGCTTCAGAAATAAAAGTTGATACCTTATTCCCTTTTTTCTGAATTTCACTAATGGCTGTCTGCACCTCTTTTGCATACTGTTCTCCACAGTTTTCACCTCGATATTTCCCACGGAAAGGATCGGGCATAGGTAGCGTATAAACAAAATCTGGTGCCCCGTTTCCCCCTGGCGCGTCATGTTTATATGGGCTGATCTCAATCAATGATGAAAGATTGCCATGGTAAGCGCCATCCAGTACGATTGTTTCCTTGCTTCTGGTATATTGACGAGCCATGCGCAAAGCTAGATCATTGGCCTCACTACCGGAATTGGTGAAAAAGCATACCTCCAATCCAGTGGGTAAAGTATCCGTAAGGTTTTTCGCATATTTCACAATGGTTTCACCCAAATAACGTGTATTAGTATTAAGCTGTGTGTATTGTTTTTGTGCTGCAGTAACCACTTTTGGATGACAATGACCCACATGCTGAATATTGTTTATGCAGTCTAAATACTGATTACCATCAGCATCATATAAATACTGTCCTTTCCCACGAACAATCTGGAGCGGTTCATCGTAAGACAAACTCAGGGATGGTCCTAAATGTTTAGTGCGTAGATCTTTTATTTCTTTATGATTGAGCATATTTCACTAATTTAGTTGACCAATTATGCAGATTTTCATTTTGCATTTTCTTTAAAAAATTCCACGCTTGATCTTCCGAAATGGATAGATATTCATTATCAGGAAATAATTTTTTTCGATACCCTGCCATTGTGACCGTGACACACAATCGCATACAGACCATATAAATTACAGCCAGCAATTCATCGTGAGTCAAAGGGAATTTCTCATGAAAACCTTTTAATACTTGAGAAATTGGTTCCAGTGGTTCTTCTTTTTCCAAAGCTACATATGCCATACACACAGCCGGTTCGTGAGCAATATAAGAATACACCATATCACCAAAATCGATAATACCGCATGCATTCCCTTTATCATTTACCAATATATTATGATCATTACCATCATTATGAATTACAGCTTTTCTCAACTTGGTATCATTCTGTAAAACATTCTTTTCATAAAGCTCAATAAAATGATCAACGATTTCTGCACCATCAGAGATATGGTGTTTATGAGATTTTATAAAGTCTGTGTGGAGGATGTTCCACGGAAAATCACGATGGGCCGAAGGATGATCAAATCCGGACATTGATTTATGCAGACGTCCCAGAAATGAACCTAATTTATAAAGCATGGAATTATTGTGTAAAATATCTTTAAAAAATTGCCCGGGCAGATATTCAACCAACCTTAAAAAATATCTTATTTCTTCTTTTTCAATTGTAATTATTTTCCTGTTGGTTTTCCCTGTAACGACCGACGGAACTTTTTGTGCGGAATCATATTTATGAATGAAGTGGATACATTCATTTTGCATCTCAAGGATATTTTTTTCCTCATCTGAATTAGATATCTTTAAAACATATTTCTCTTCACTACTACTGCATAGAAAGTTCTGGTCCCGGTCGCTGGTCAAAGAACTTATATTGGTGGTTAAACCATAATGATCTTGTACGATAGTGGTAGCTTCATTGGTAGAAAAATTAGGTTGAGCTGTGGTAAATACTGACACATTCTATATTTAGTATAAATTTTTAATGGAAGATGTGAAAGGATTCCCAATCATGCAGAACCGTTTCACATAATTTGTTCTATTTCGGAAATTATTTTTGGGATACCATAACTAAGACAGTCACATCCGTCATCGGTAATCAAAACGTCATCTTCAATGCGAATTCCTCCAAAATCACGAAATGATTTTAATGAGGGATAATTGACAAATTCTTTGTGATTTCCGTTTTGTTCCCATTGGTCAATCAGAGCGGGAATAAAATAAATTCCCGGTTCCACCGTAAGTACATTTCCACAATGAAGTGCCTTCCCGAGACGTAAATAAGATAATCCAAATTGAGAATCCCGCATTATTTCAGAATCATATCCTACATTGTCTTCTCCCAGTGCTTCCATGTCATGGACATCTAATCCTAACATATGACCAAGACCGTGAGGAAAAAACAAAGCGTGAGCACCTGCATCAATTGCATTTTCTGTATTTCCTTTCATGATTCCCATGGATTTCAATCCCTCAATACATATTCTGGATGCTAACAGGTGCATGTCTTGGTATTTCACCTCGGGAGAAAGAGACTGAATCACATCTTCCTGCATTTTTAGAACAATTTCATAAATGGATTTTTGTTTCGATGAGAATCTTCCGGTGACAGGATATGTTCGGGTAATGTCAGTGGCATAATGTTCTTTGGATTCTGCACCGCCGTCATGAAGTAAAAGTTGACCATCCTGAAGAGTGCTCCCATAAGATTGATTATGTAATATTTCACCTCTGACTGTGAAAATGCTTGGATAAGCTAATCTTATTCCTTTTGAATGGACCAAACTAACTAATTCAACAACAATTTCCTGTTCTGTTTTTCCAGGTTTTGTATTCATCATTGCCATTTCATGCATAGATTTTGTGACAACCATTGCGTCTTTTATTTCATCTACTTCCAATTCCGACTTTATAGACCTCTGTGCAATCACCGACCTAATTAAATCCATTGAGATATAGTTTTGCCACTTATCTCCCCCGAATATTTCAGATAATATCTGTTTGTTATCGGACCTATATTGTGGAAGGATGTAAAATTTCTCACCTTTTGACAAAATACGATTTACGTCCTCTTTAAAATTATTTTTTTTTGATATTTGGTCTATGTGTGCCAATCCCGCCAGTTCGTTCAAAGTTTTTGATTGTCCACACCAGATAACATCATCAATTGATTGACTGGTCCCATAAAGTGTAGCAGTATTTTCATAAGTATTGATGAGTAAATTCAAATTTGGGGAATCCAATCCACAATAGTAAAGAAAAGAACTGTCCTGAACAAATGGATAAGAATTACTTTGGTAATTCATAGGGACTTCATTATTCCCACAAAGAAGGATAAATCCATCTTTTAAAAATTGTGATAATTCACTTCGTCTATTTGAATAGATAAGGGGGTCAAACATTATTACATGTATCCAAATACTTTAATTTTTTCTACTATATTCTTTACTAAAATTTCAGGATCTTCTGCACTGGAGTCTATCATAATTTCCGGGGATTCCGGTATTTCGTATGGATCACTGATCCCGGTAAATTCTTTAACAATACCCTTCCGAGCCTTTGCATATAATCCTTTAACATCACGTCTTTCACACACCTCAAGGGGAGTTGAAACATACACTTCGATAAATCCTCCATAAATGCTTACCATTTCTCTGGCTGCTCTTCTATCTGCGGAATAGGGTGCAATGGGAGCACATATTGCAATACCACGATTTTTAGTAATCTCGCTGGCTACAAATCCAATTCGTTTCACATTGATTGACCTATGTTCCTTGGAAAATCCCAATTCACTAGAAAGATGAATGCGAACGACATCTCCATCCAATAGTGTGACAGGTCGGCTACCGATTTCTAACAACCAGTTCAATAAACCATTTGCCAGGGTTGACTTTCCTGACCCTGACAATCCTGTAAATAATATCGTAAAGCCTCTTTTATCTAACGGAGGACGGGATTTCCTTAATTCTTCCAAAACATCAGAGTAAGAGAACCATTCAGGAATGTCCAAATCTTTATCCAATCTCCTTTTCAATTCGGAGCCGGATACTTCCAATTTGGTCAAGTGATTTGAAACTTCATCAACAGCCAAATACTTCTCTTTTTCTTTTACATATACCATCATTTTAAAGGGCACCATCGTAATACCAATTTTCTCTTTATATTTCTTCAATAATTCCTGTGCATCGTAAGGTCCATAAAATGGATTTCCTAGAGAATCCTTCCCCGGACCTGCATGATCTCTTCCAATAATTAGATGGGTGCATCCATAATTTTTTCGAATGATTGCATGCCACAATGCTTCTCGGGGACCTGCCATCCGCATTGCTAATGGCAATAATGAAAGCATTGCAGTATCGTCCGGGTATTTTTCGATAATTTTTATATAACACCGTACACGGGTAAAATAATCAAAATCCCCCGGTTTTGTCATCCCCACAACCGGATGTATCAGGAGAGACGCCCCATGCTCTTTTGCTGCTTGTCTGGTAATTTCTACATGAGCCCTGTGCATTGGATTCCTGGTTTGAAATGCTACTATTTTCTTCCATCCTAACTCCATGAACTTATTTTTTACATCTTCAGGAGTCATCCTCAAGGATTGATAATCATAATGTTTTGGTAACCGAAGACCGGTCACAGGACCACCCAGATAAATCGACCTGGATTTATTTTGAAGATAATTCACACCTGGATGAAGAATGTCGGTTGTTCCAAAAATGTTTTGAGCTTCTTTATCTTTGTCCGGTTTCCATTTGGTTACCACATGCATAATTGCTAAAGCGAACCCCTCTTTATCCCGGAGTGCAATGTCATCTCCGATTGATATGGTTTCGCTTATTTTTTCGGAGATATCAAGGTTAATGGGTATAGGCCAAAGGTCCCCACTTGTTAAGCTCATCGATGTGAGAACTGATTCATAATCTTCTTTATTTAAAAAACCGTTTAAGGGATGGAAACCACCATTTAAGATCAACTCAAGATCACATAATTGCCTGTCAGAAAGTGTTAAAGATATAATCTGGTTACTTTGTTTTTTTAAGCCCGGTAATTTGTTTTTGTCAACTAATAACTGCATTAAATTCCTTTCTGTTATAAAAATAATTATAGGTTTCCAAACATTCAGAGTAAATGGATTCCAATTCATTTGGGATTTCCTTACTGGTGGTTTTCAGAGGCATAAATCCAGATGAGCGATTCACATTTTCATACCAGTATTTGGACCACACACCGTCCGTATCTCTTGGACCGGGTTCCCAGGATAACATAGATTCATAAAACTCGATATTGAACTCGCTGCAAAGAAAACATAAAACCTGCTTTGGATCTTTAACAATATCATTTGCTTCAATAACAGGAGGTTTCTTAATACGTTTCAGGCACATCCAGTCATATAACCTTTTTTGCTGAGGGTAGCCCAATTGTGCCGCTGAAGTTATTATATATTTTTTTTCATATGAAGTAATAACATCCCGGGGGTGACGAATCAAAAAACAATTGTTAAAATATTTTGTCCAATCAAAGTTCATATTCCCCGTAATATGGTGAACCATGTGCTTCTGATACCAAACTGATTTATTAGTAGGAATAGTACCGCAAAGCTCCCCGGTTATCTTTTTCCAATCTGTATTTTGGGATTGAATGATTTCTTCTCTGCCAGGATGCTGGATTCCTGTTTTTTTGAGGAAATGTCCATACAATGGCTCGTCTGTAACAAAAGTGTCAGGGCGATTCCCAAATGACCGCATGAGGGCTGTAGAGATATTCCTCGGTCCGGACCACATGGCAATTCTGGTTTCTCCCATTTTATTAATATGGATATAGTTTTTCTATCTTGTTTTTATACAAATTAAAAAAAGTCTCTGTCATAGGACCACGTTTCCCATTTCCAATCGTTTTTCCATCTAAACTAACTGCAGGAATGACTCCTGAAAAGGTTCCCGTAACAAATGCTTCATCAGCATTTAATACATCTGCAACTAAATAATCCTTTTCATAAATGGGTATATTATTTTCTTTACACAGTTGAATGATAGCACCCCGCGTTACACCGGGAAGACAATACTCGCCAGTGGAGGTCCATACTTCTTTATTCTTTATTATAAAGAAATTTGTGGAATTACATGTAGAAACATTCCCATTGACATCCATCATGAGTCCTTCATCAGCACCTTTCTTATCCGCTTCTATACAGGCAAAAATACAGTTCAACTTACTGAGAGTGTTCAATTGGGGATCCTGTGTGTCTGCTGTTCCTCTACGAGTTGAAACTGTAACTAAACTGATACCTTTTTTATTGATAGTTTTATCGGCTTTTTTATACTCAGGAATAATCACAATAGTTGCCCCCCCCAGATTTGCATTGGGATGCTGGTACGGAGTTTTTTTCAATCCTCTGGACACGATGAGTCGAATGTGAATATCCGTGACCATCCTATTTGCATTCAATACTGAAATTATAAGTGATTTTATATTGTCTTTTGATATTCCAATATCAATGTCCAAAGAAGATGCACCTTGAAAGAGCCTGTCAAGGTGTTCCTGAATAAATACAAGATGTCTATTGTGAAATCGAATCCCTTCCCACACACCATCGCCCAATAGAAAACCGCTGTCGAATACGGATATTTTTGCTTTTTCCCTATGGAGAATTTCTCCGTTTACATAAATTAATATTTGATCATTTCGATTGTCATGAAGGTATTTGTGAGTGCTCATTTACTTATTTCAATAAAACGAGTTTTTGTGTGCCAACAAAATTCCTTGCTGTCAAACCAATAAAATAAATACCGGATGACTCTCCTGTTGCATCCCATATGATATCATGAACTCCTGCTGGATTGTAGCCTCTAACAAGTTCTTTTACTTTTTCCCCCAGCATGTCATAAATAACAAGGGAAACGTCACCATCAAACAGCAGTTCATAAGATATTATTGTTACTGGATTGAACGGATTTGGAAAAGCAGGATGTATTACATAAACCTCCGGTAGTGGGTTTCCTGCCAATCTCATCAATCTGTATTTTGATACACCTCCCGGTAATTCTATACTGCCCTGATTATTGATATTATAACTGTATCCAGTTTCATCAATCAACTCCCACACTTCATTGTTTTTTACTTCAAATTCAATGTGAATAAAATCAGCATTGGTCAACACATTCAACTCACCAGAATCACCGCATAATCTTGAATTGTTGGAAAACCTAACATCAAATAAGCCAGCTGATTTTCCCACTGGAGGTGCAGGGGGTGTTGGCGGTAAACAGAACCTCTGCCTATCTATTGCAGAGGTCTCAGTTCCAAAATATAAAACCCGCGGTGAAATGTTCGTCCCCATCGGTTTCACCCGAAGTATGTTGACTGTTTTTTCAGGTTCATGGTGCGATCCAATCATTCTGTTCGCTGCACCTGCATTCATTGTTATTTCCCCGACTGAGGATGCATTTACCCAGTACCCTTCACCCGGTTCCAGATTCTCTACATTTACATAGGTACCGTTAAACCCATAAAATGTGCCTGAAACAATGATACCCTCCGGATCGAAAATGGAAGAAACCGGAATAGTGCTGGATATACTACCAATGAGATTCCATCCTTCCATCAGTGACACTGTTACACTTGTGATGGGCTCGCCGGAAACCGTTTGGGTTCCCTCCTCATCAAAAAAGAGCCAATACCCGTTTCCGGAATTTAGATTATCGGTTGTATAATAAGTTCCATCAAATCCGTATAGCGTCCCCTCAACAGCACCTGGATAAACGGCAGTATATTCCGAATCTTGTACCTCCAAAGGAAGAGAAATCATATTCCACCCGGAAAGTATACTGACATTCACATTCTCATCTCCACCAGAAGACCAATTTCGATAGTTTGTATAAATTTTCGAAGATGATGCCGGAATAAAATAATTACTGAATATCCCGGAATCTGTTTCCAACTGAGCATCTTGTATAAATTCATACCAGACTCCGGCATAGGGAAAGGGTAATTCAGAAATAGTTTGGTCATTGCTATTGAAATTCATCACGCAGTAAACCGTCTGTCCCAATCCTTCATCATGACGCTTCATTCCTATAATTTTCTGCGAGTTGTTCAGATAAATGATTTCCAGATTAGCTCCCCGAATGACCTCCCAGTTATTTCGCAACCAGAGAAGACCCTTAAAATAATTAAACAGGTCTGCACCTGAAGGACTATCGAGGTTTTCCCATTGCAGTGGCTGTGGATCCAGGCTTACAGGTGAGTTCTGTCCAAACTCCTGGCCGTGATACATCATGGGTGTTCCCGTCCCGGTAAACAGTACTGCGGCTCCTAATTTTGATTTTTTATATGCCTCCTCCAAATTCATATTAGCATAAGTTATCGCTTCGTAAATAATGCGGGTCTCATCATGACTCACTGTATAGTTACAGGGATGAGTATGTTCTGACCAGTTTTGTGACCACCATTGTAAATGGTTTTGAACCTCCCACATGTTTGATGAATATCCCATGAGATTATTGAAAATTGCATGATGGTATGACCAGTCCCACCCGGAATCAAAATCCGAATTGTTGATTTGATAGGGATTGTCTTCTTCCGCAACTAAAATGAAAGACGGATCTATATCATCCAATAAGTCAGCATAAAATGATGATCCGTTTTCATCTCCTCCCCATCCAATTCCTGCTGTTACATCAAACCTGAATCCATCAGCGTGATAATCATAAACATAGGAAAGCAAAACATCGGATATATGCTTCCAGGCACGATATTGCCTGCCATCTACCTCATGCCAATGCTGGAGTTTATAACCCCATAGAGATTCTTCATTATGAAAGTACGGACATTGAGCATAATTGTGATCTTCATAATCCCAATTGTCCAATGGCTGATACAGTTGAAACAACGGAGCCGATCCCCAAAGATGATTGAAAACCACATCAAAAAGAACGGAAATTCCGTGTTCATGGGCGGTGTTTACCAGTTCTTTCAAATCATCGGGAGTGCCGTAACTGGATTCAGGAGCCATATAAAAGGACGGATTATATCCCCATGACCAGTCCCCTTCGCACTCATTCACCGGCATGAGTTCAATGGTGTTTATACCTAGATCGTTAAAATACCCTTCTTGAATTTTGCCCGTCACATCCTGAAAGGTGCCAGTATTCACCGGGTCACCATTAAAATCTCCAATATGCATTTCATAAATAATCACATCTTTCTGTTCTGGTCGGTTATAATTTTGATCTGTCCATCCAAATTCCGGAGCCCCAATTGAAAATACTGTTTTAGCGTGGGTATAGTCTCCGCTTTCCCATTGCCCTGACGGATCTAACCAGGTTACATCTTTTGACCAGGGATCAGCTACCAACTTCTCATCATCCACATTATACTGATAGGAATGTTCTCCATCAGGTAATTCTATTTGATACCACCATAATGTATCCCCTGAAATTTTCATCAGTTCTCCATTTGGATA
>CAZBBE010000013.1:0-18525 GCA_964489755.1 uncultured bacterium
CCATCATCTCATCTTCCCAACCAAATGGTACGATTGTGTCTTTATCTCCTGAAGCAGAAGAAGATGGATTATTCCATGGCATGAAAGTTTCGGTGGTTCGAAAAATGAGCCAGGGCGCTCAACTTCTTCCTTATAATCACTCTCTGTATGCCCGTGTAAATTGGTATGTGTATCAGGTTGTATCCATGTTTACACCTATTGTAGAACCTGAAGGGTTTGATGGATTTTATCTTGACATGAAAGGGATAAGAGCGATTCGAGGCGATATGCAGAATACGGGGATGTCTATTGTCCAAAGAATCCAGGAACAAACCAATATTTCAGGGATGGTGGGCATCAGCGTAAATAAGCTGGTGAGCCGGATCGTCACGTCTGTGGTGCCGGAAATAATTCATAAAGTGCAAGAAGGGGAAGAGGCACAATTTCTATCTCCATTGAAACCGCTGGTTTTACCTGCAGTAAAAGAAAATTCTGTGAATCGACTACTGCGTTTCCTGTGGATTGAGAAGATACACCATATCCAGTCCATGGCAAGCCAGCCGGATGAGTTTCGAACTTTTTTTGGTGCTTATGCCGTACAGCTTTCCCGGGAAGCACATGGTCAGGATTCATCTGTTGTGAAACCGCCACAACTTCAGGGCCATATTTTGGAGCAAACGGTTTTACCTGAAGATACTAATGATAAAAATGTGTTACATGCGATAGTGAAGAACTTGGCGGAACTGGTAGCATTCAAACTTCGCAAGCGTCGACAGGTGGCAGATAAAATCAGGTTAGAAATACATTATACGGATGGACATCAGCGAATTCGCACAGGCCGGATAATCAGGATTGATGATAGATCGGTGTTCGCTGTGTGCAGAAGACTATTCGACAAAGCCAATGAACGGCGAAACCGGGTCCGTACCATTTTATTAGATGTCAGTAATTTTCGTCCTTATGTCAATCAGGAAAATCTGTTTCCCACTGCAGAAATCCGGAACATGGCTATGTCCAGAGCAGTAGAGAAGGTTCGGCTGAAATACGGCGCGCGGAGTCTGCAAACCGCTGATGTATTTCAGGCCCTGGGGAGAGTCTGATGTTCATCCATCTCAACACCCATTCTGTTTATTCTCCCATGCGGGGGCTTTTGTCTTTATCTGATCTTGTGGACCTGTCTCGTTCTTATGGGATGGACACATTAGCCCTAACTGATGTGAATGGAATGTGGGGTTTTATTCGTTTTGTGCAGCACTGCCGGGATGCAGAAATCAATCCTATCGCCGGTGTCAATTTGATTACAGAAAAAAATAAAGCAGTTTTGTTAGCGGAAAATCAGTACGGTTATGAGAATATATGCCGGGCGGTGTCTGCTGTCCATGATGATCCAAGTCAGTCTGTAGCAGATATTGTGAAATATAGGGCTACCGGACTTTTTGTTCTGTCCCATGAAGCGCACACACTCAAGTCTCTAAAAACCATCATCCCGAACACCCACTTATTTGTGGAACTCCGTCCCGGAATTCAGGAAACACCAACCCAAAATTTGGGTAAAGAACTCAAACTGGAATTGGTAGCCACGGGTGATGTTTATTTCAGGTTACAAAGTGACCATGCCGCCCATATAACACTCCGGGCCATTGAAAAGAATACCACACTGAAGCAACTGGACCCGATGGAGTGCAAATCGGATCAGCACTGGTTCCGGAACGAAGCGGAAATGGTAAAACTCTTTCCAAATAGCCTAAATGCTCTGAACAACAGCCGCTATTTGGCGGACCGTTGCAAGCGGGATTGGTCGTTTATCAACACGATTTTTCCGGGGTTGTCGTTGAGGGAAACACATGAATCCAATAAAAAATTAAAAGACAAGGTCTTTTCTGGTGCTCAGAAGCGTTATGGGGAAATTGATAAAAATGTTCACTGCCGGATCGAGTATGAATTGGATATTATCACTCAAAAAGGATTTGCGCCTTACTTTTTGATTGTTCAGGATATTGTAATGCAAACCCGGGCCACCATTGGACGAGGGTCGGCGGCTGCATCCATTGTGAGTTATTGCCTGTTTATCACCCAGGTGGATCCCTTGCGGTACACACTCCAGTTTGATCGATTTATTCACCCGGAGCGAGAAGACATGCCGGACATTGATGTGGACTTTCCCTGGGATGAGCGGGATAGTATTCTGGAGTATGTGTTCAAAAAGTACGGCAAAGAACGCACGGCCATGGTTTCCAGTCAGATTTTTTTGGAACCTCGGTCTGCTGTTCGGGAAGTGGGAAAGGTTCATGGATTATCCAACGAAGAGATCAAAAACATCACTAAGCGAATCGGATGGTATGCATCCCGCCGGGATTTGGAGCATTGGGTCCGGACTGATCAGCGGTTTGCCAATGTGGATTTGGATGAAACACTAATCCGTGTTTTGCGTGAGAGTGAAAAAATTGTGGGGGTGTTTCGTTATCCATCGGTTCATCCCGGCGGAGTGGTCATTGTTCCGGATAAAATTCGAAAATATGTTCCCGTGCTGGTGGCACCGAAAGGTGTCCAGATCGTGGAGTGGGAAAAAGACCAGGTGGAAGACTCCGGACTTTTGAAAATTGATCTTCTTGGCAACCGGAGCCTGGCCGTGGTCAGGGATACGATTCGGCAGGTAAACCTGAACTATGGTGAAGCGGCGTCTCGGAGAAAATATGTGGATTATCATCGAATCCAACCGGTGGGGGATGAAAAAACGAAAACGCTTATGAAGGCGGGAAAGACCATGGGAGTTTTTTATATTGAGAGCCCTGCTACGAGACAGCTTTTGGCTAAAGCTGGTGTGGTGGATTTTGAACATGTGGTGATCTATTCATCCATCATTCGTCCGGCAGCAAACCGGTTTACCAATATTATGCTGGCGCGGATTCATGGCAAAGACTGGGAATTGATCCACCCCGATCTACATTTTTTGGCAGAGAGTTATGGAATCATGGTTTATGAAGAGCAGGTATCTATGGCGGCAATGACTATGGCGGGACTGAGATACACAGAAGCGGAAGCATTGCGGAAGACTATGAGTCGGGATTCCATGCAGCATCTCGTTTTATTTTGGAAAAAGAAATTTACAGAAGGAGCTCTGCGCCAGGGTTACTCATCTAATATTGTGAAAGAGGTGTGGGATATGATAGAATCCTTCATAGGGTATTCGTTTTGCAAACCCCACTCTGCATCCTATGCTATGCTGTCCTTTACCTGTGCCTATCTCAAGGCCCATTTTACTGCAGAGTTTCTGGCAGCTGTGATTTCCAATCAGGGCGGATTTTATTCATCCTATGCCTATATGAGCGAAGCGAGAAGATTTGGGGTCCATATCCTGCCGCCAGATGTAAACCGGAGCCATCGTGAATGGCGTGGGGGAAAAAAGAAGATTCGAATGGGATTAATGAGCATTAGGCGACTCCAGAAAAAAGCAGTAGATAGCATTTTAGATGAACGAAAAGCGGGAGAATTTGATTCGCTGAACGATTTTCTATCCCGGGTGGATCTGGATTTTGCGGATGCCATGACGCTCACCAATGCAGGATGTTTTAAAAGTTTGGCATCGGAACTGACTCACCGAGAACTAGCTTACCGTGTGGCTGGATTTTATCTTCAAAACGGAGACCGTGAACCCCTTACAGCATCACCGGTAAATTATGAATTGACAGCTGAAGATCAATATCGGCTGGAATTGGAAACCTTTGGCTATCCCTTGTCTGTTCATCCGGTAGCTAGGTACCGCCCGATGCTCAGCCGTCGGATAAAATATGCTAGGGACATTCCAAAATTTATTGGTCAGTCGATCTACCTGATCGGTGTTTATATTACCCATAAGGAAACCGCAACACGCAAATCCAATCCCATGGAATTCTTAACATTGGAAGACGAGACGGATATTTATGAATGTGTACTATTTCCGGAAGTATTTCATAAATTCGGTGATATGTTGCATTGGGAAACACTTTTTATCATTCGTGGATCGGTGGAAGAATCTTTTGGGGTTTATAGTGTTACAATCGAAAAAATGGGCAGCCTGCATAAATGGGTACGCCGTTTAAACCGTGTGAGTCGTTCTTTGTCTCCTGATAAATGATTGAGTGTGTGTTGCCTATTGTTCATCTTTCCAAAGTTGCTGATGGAGTGAGTCACCTCGACAAAAAATTAGTAAGCTCTTTTATCGAAATATTTTTGTTCTGTACACTGTAGATAATTAATGATTTCAGGGTAAAATCACAACCTAGATAGACAATAAAACAACAAAACATGAGAGAATAAAAAGAAATCCCCATACTATTATTAAAGATATTGAATCACATATTTATTCAGAAACACCTTTGTACTGAAACCAATCAAAATCTACGTAATTGGTTGATGATGAATTATTTGATGAACCATATAGACCAACGTAGACCCCTGTATAGGTCCATCCCGAAGATTCTGGGCTTAGCTTTGAACCGTCGGCATTATTATAAAGCAAAACCCACCTTTTTCCATCTTTGGAATAAGAAAAATCATAATCTAAATAATCAGCAGTAATATTCCAAAACACCATACTTTCTTCGTATGTATGACCTGCAAGGAGAGAATCAGTTCCATGGAAAAAATGGTGGAGCTGTATTTTTCCATCCATTAATGACATAACATAAGCTGAACGATCATTTTGTATTACGGTTATTCCAGCCTCTTCATTACCAGATGGATTGAATTCCATCTTTGATTTTGCTTCCATTTGGAAATGTCTTTGCCTAATTCCTACAAATGAATATTGGCCCTGCTCGGATATAAATCCCTCTTTCAAATAGATTCTAAGAAACCCCGTCTTTTCATTAAGACTATGGAAAGTTGAGTTGGGTGTTCTGCGAAAATTCCATTCAAGGTTTAGTCTAGGATGATCAAAACTATCATAAAATTCATTTATTTTCACCTGTTTTGTCCCTGGGAATGGAACAAAATACTCAAATTCAACTTTTCCGGTTTTTGGACTACATACCGGCCAGGTTATTTTTTCATCCTTCCACCAATAAGGTTCTGTTTCCCAGATTACAGGGATTAAAAATGTCTCACGCCCAAGATTTTTATATTTATTTTCAATTGGGCGAAAACCCAATGCAACCATGTACCAGTTATCTTCTTTTGTTTGAACCATATCACCATGCCCAACTGCAATAATCGAATGGTCCAAACTTAAATGTCGATGTGTTAATATTGGATTTCTTGCATTTCCAATATAAGGACCGGTAATATTTTTACTCGCAGAAATTGTTACAGCATGGTTATGCAGTGTGCCACCTTCCGCAATCATGAGATAGTAATAATCATTGTACTTATAAATATGTGGGCCTTCTGCCCACGTTCCGCCGCTAAACCCTCTTGTTAAATAGTACCTTTCCCCCATTAGTTGCATTTGATCAAGATCTATCTCTTGCATCCAGATTTCCGATTGACCATCAAATTCAGGATCAGGAGGCACATTTGAACCTGTGTACCATACTTTTCCATCATCATCAAAAAACAGAGATGGGTCAATCCCTGGAGCATCTTTTAAAACATAAGCCTTTGACCATGCACCTCGAGGATCTTCAGCTGTTATAATAAAATTCACCATTTTTCCATTTATATTGTTTGTTGTAATAATATAAAATAATCCTTCATGGTAGCGAATTGTAGGAGCATGAATTCCTGCACTGGAATTAATGGAATACATATTTACATTTTGATTTATTGAATCAAGTGCATTGCCAATTAATTTCCAATTCACCAAATCCCTACTATGATAAATTGGAATGCCGGGAAAATATTCAAAAGTTGAATTAATTAAATAGAAATCATCTCCAACCCGGCAAATACTTGGATCTGGTGCAAAACCAGGAATTATAGGATTATGATAGGTCTCTGTTTTATGTTTAATTCCTGAATTACAAGAAATGAATACTACTACTACAATAGTATACCACGGTGTCCTCAATAATTTAACGATTTCATACATCAGTAATAATCTCCTGGTGTTCCGTGATTATTAAAAAAGCAGTGTGTTTCCACAAAAAATGAGTTGATATAGAATAGAAATTCAGAAGAAAATTAATTTTGTGTAAAGTTGGTATATTTTTTCATTTAACATCATGAAAAAGATACATATAGTCACAAATGAGTAAAAACAATATTTAATGTAATTTCTGCATTAGATATATTTCATTTATTAAAGCGTTTTAGTGTTATTATGATCAAGATAATTTGATACTTAAACACGTCTTTATTTAAACAGGTAATTTTGAGCACACCAACCAAACGAATTGCATTTCACACATTGGGATGCAAACTGAATTTCTCTGAAACCTCAACTATTTCCCGTGATTTTATTGATCAAGGGTTTGAAAAGGTCGATTACCGAGATAAAGCAGATATTTATGTCCTGAACACTTGTTCTGTGACAGAGAATGCGGACAAAGAAGCCAAGAAACTAATTCGTCAAGCCAAACGCAGGAATCCCGATTCGGCGGTTGCGGTGATCGGCTGCTATGCCCAGCTCAACCCCAATGACATCGCCGCTATCGATGGCGTAAATATTATCTTGGGCGCCAAAGAAAAATTCAATCTCTTGAATCATTTGGACGCTATAGATCTGAACAGCGGAACAAAAGTGCTTCAATCTAAGATCGATCATGTGCATCGGTTCACACCATCCTACTCTTCCGGTGAGAGAACACGATCTTTTTTGAAAGTGCAGGACGGTTGTGATTATAACTGTTCTTTCTGTACCATTCCATTGGCTCGGGGAGCGAGCCGGAGCGACACAATTGAAAATACCATCAAGGTGGCAACAGATGTGGCCAAAACGGACACCCGGGAAATTGTACTCACTGGTGTAAATATCGGTGATTATGGTAAAGGAAACAGTGAAACATTCTTCGATTTAATACAACAACTGGATACCTTGAACGGAATTGACCGTATTCGGATCTCATCCATCGAACCCAACCTTCTCATCGATGAGATCATCGAATTTTGTTCATCTTCTCTAAAATTTATGCCGCATTTTCATGTGCCCCTACAATCAGGATCCAATAAGACTTTAAAGAAAATGAAACGACGATATAAACGAGAGCATTATGAGGATCGTATTAAAAAAATTAAATCTGACATCCCTCAAGCATGTATTGGTGCAGATGTGATTGTGGGCTTTCCTGGGGAAACAAAAGACGATTTTCTTGAAACATACAATTTCTTGAATGAGCTGGAGATTTCGTACCTTCATGTTTTTACTTATTCAGAACGACCCAATACTGATGCTTTTGAGATTGGTGGAGCAGTTTCAAAAGAAAAGCGTGCAGAACGAAGCAAAATGCTTCATTTCCTATCGGATAAGAAAAGACAATACTTCTGCAATCAATTCATTGGGAAGGAGCTACCAGTTCTGTTTGAAAACACGAAAAACGGAAAAACCTTTGGGCACACTGATAATTATATCCAGGTTCAGGTGGAAAGCGAAGTTAATCTTGTAAACACAATCCAAAATGTAAGACTAACTGACAACTACAGTTCGATTGTTGTCTGTGACCTCATTTAAACCCCTACGTACCTGTCATCTCTGCTGATACCAAATAGATGATTCGCCTTAAGAGCCTGTCAAAATCATTTCCGGATGGCGAGCTGTTTTTAAATGTAAATTTTACCATACAAGGAGAAATGCGGGCTGGTCTGGTCGGCCCAAATGGTTCCGGTAAGACTACCTTACTTCGTATTATGCTAGGTGAAGAGTCTCCTGATTCGGGGAATGTTCAGATAGGAAAATCCATCACGATCGGATATTTAGCACAAGAGATTACACCAGGTTCTGACCGGACAATTTTAGAAGAAGTTCTGGAAGCTTATCCGGAAGTACGAGAACTTGAAGGAAAAATCATATCTTTGACTGAAGCAATGTCTGTTAATTCAGAAAACATGGAGTTAGTGAATCAATTAGGAGAAATACAAAATCGCTTTGAAGCTTTGGACGGATGGAATTTAGAGGAAAAAGCAAAAAAAATTTTAAGTGGTCTGGGATTCAGAGACGAGCAATACACCCAAACAATGGAGACTTTTAGCGGAGGATGGAGAATGCGTGTGGCGATAGCGGCCATTTTGCTTCAGGAACCGGACATATTATTTTTAGATGAGCCAACAAACCATTTGGACCTTGAAGCTACCATCTGGCTGGAATCTTTTTTGTCTGATTGGAAAAACAGCATGGTGATGATTAGCCATGACAGGGAATTTTTGGATAGATCTGTGAATCACATTATAGAAATTGATCTGAAGAAAATCACCCTGTATCACGGCAACTATTCTAAATATAAGGAAGAGAAAGCGCTACGATTGGAACAACATTGGGCTGCATATAAAAATCAGCAGAAACAGATTAAGGATACGGAGAGATTCATCGAGCGATTTCGGTACAAAAATACAAAAGCGACTCAGGTCCAAAGCCGGGCAAAGATGTTGGAGAAAATGGAAAAAATTGAAGCTCCAACAGAAAACAATCAAGCGATGAATCTGATTCTACCCCAACCGAGCCGACCACCGTTAAATATGGCATCATGCCTAAAAGTAAATAAGAATTATGGGAATATTGAAGTGTTCAACGCAATGAATCTAACGGTACAAAGGGGACAAAAGATCGGTTTGGTAGGCCCCAACGGGGCAGGAAAATCCACTTTACTCAAATTACTTGCAGGCAAGGAAAATACAACAGGTGGTGAAATACGAATTGCTAATCGTGCGGACATAGGCTATTATGCCCAACACCAGCTTGAAACATTGAAACCCGATAAAACTGTTTTTGAGACTATTCGAGAAGTGAGTTCAGGGTGGAGTGAATCTGAGATTCGGACCTATTTAGGGAGCTTTTTATTTTCCGGTGATGAAATTGAAAAAATCGTGAAAGTATTGTCAGGCGGCGAAAAGGCACGATTGACACTGGCACGGATGTTGGTGGAACCGTCACATTTATTATTATTGGACGAACCTACAAACCATTTGGACATGGTTACACGAAATGTGGTTGAAAAAGCACTCTCCCAATTTACCGGTTCTATTGTCTGTATTTCACATGACCGACATTTTTTGAATAAAGTTACCAACCTGACCTACGAAGTAGGTGGTGGTGGTATTCGGATATTTGAAGGAAATTATGAATATTATGAATGGAAAATATCTAACAATTCATCGGGAAAATCGAAAAAAAAAAGAAAGAAACCCCCATCCGCAAAAAAGCAGAAATATCAACAACGGAAAAAAACCAGAAACCGATTGACATGGATAAAAAAACAATTAAATACCATTGAGAAAGAATTAGAAGAACAAACAAATTTTATTCAAGATCCTACCTATGCAGGTGATTTTGAGAAAATACAGAAAGCCATTGAGACCATGAACAAATTGGAAAATGAGTATTTGGAGTTGATGGAAGAACAGGAACTACTTCAGAAATAATTTTAAACTGAATCTTAAATTTATCCCATTTTATTTTTACTCAATAAGTTTAGTAGCTATATATTTTAAGGTATTTAATTACAAGTAAAATGATTTGATGAAAAAACCGAGTTAGTTTTAAAAATCGTTTTTTTCATCAGAGTTTAATGCCAACCTTCTCCAAAACAATAATCATGAGATAATAACAAACAACAGTGACGGAAGAGGCAATTCCGAGACTTGGATAAAATCCAACCCCCTTTTTTAGTAAAATCGGTAAAATGACAAAAAGCGCTAATGAAGGAATCACCAACCAGAAAATACTGGTAGATAGATCAGTTATTTTCTCTACATTTTTTGTGTCAAAATAAAGCCAAATAAATCCCAATACAGATATAAGTGGAATGGAAGCCAGAATTCCTGCCATAAGCGAACTGCGTTTCGCAATTTCTGAAATAGCCACGACCAGTAAGGAAGTAATTAATACTTTAATTAAAGTGTAGGTCATAGTTTATTCTTTGTATTCTTCAATTGGTGGGCAGGTACAAATTAAGTTTCTATCCCCAAATGCATTGTCCACCCGTCCGACAGTAGGCCAATATTTGTGATTTTTTAACCATGGTGCTGGATAGGAAGCCTGCTGCCTTGAATATTTATGATTCCAATCATCTGAAGTCACATGTTGGGCTGTATGCGGCGCATTTTTTAGTGGATTATCATTTGCGTCTAATTTTCCGCTAACCACATGCATAATTTCTTTTTTGATGGAGATCATTGAGTTACAAAATTTATCAAGCTCTACTTTTGTTTCACTTTCAGTAGGTTCGATCATGAGAGTTCCAGGAACAGGAAAAGACATAGTAGGGGCATGAAATCCATAGTCCATTAGACGCTTTGCTACATCTTCATCGGATATCCCTGATCTCTTTTTCAAATCCCTAAGGTCAATAATAAATTCATGGGCAACAAATCCGCTGATTCCCCGATATAAAATTGGGTAATGGTCTTTCAGTATTTTTGCCATGTAATTTGCATTTAGAATAGCAACTTGAGTTGCTTTTTTGAGTCCATTTTCCCCCATCATTGCTATGTATGCCCAGGAGACTGGTAAAATGCTGCTGCTTCCAAAGGGCGCCGAAGACACAGCATGAATAGCCTGACTGCCTCCCACTTCAATTTGAGAATGTCCGGGGAGAAAAGGAGTTAAATGAGATTTACAAACAATAGGTCCCATTCCTGGGCCACCACCACCATGTGGAACACAAAAGGTTTTATGAAGATTAATATGCATTACATCACTGCCAAATTTTCCTGGTTTACATAATCCCAACATGGCATTTAGATTAGCTCCGTCCAGATAAACCTGACCACCATGTGAGTGAACAATTTCGCAGATTTCTTTTATTGTATGTTCAAAAACACCGTGAGTAGATGGGTAAGTGATCATTATTGCTGCCAGATTTTCCGAATGGAGTTCCACTTTTTCTTTTAAATCATCCTTGGAAATATTCCCATGTTTATCGCATAAGATTACTACAACTTTCATCCCCGCCATGATTGCCGATGCAGGATTTGTACCATGTGCAGAAGAAGGAATTAAACATATATTTCTATGGTCATGTCCATTATTTTTATGAAAAGAACGAATCACCAAAAGACCGGTATATTCTCCTTGGGCCCCGGAATTTGGCTGAAGGGAAATATCATCAAATCCGGTGGATTCCACCAGCCAAATTCCGAGTTCATTAATGAGTTCTTGATAACCTTTTGTCTGATTTTTAGGCGCAAACGGATGAATATTTCCAAATTCCGGCCAGGTGACCGCTTCCATCTCGTTGGTAGCATTCAGTTTCATTGTACAGGAGCCCAGCGGTATCATGCTTGAATTAAGGGAAAGATCTTTTGATTCCAAGCGATGCATATACCGTAGCATTTCTGTTTCGGATTGGTATGAATGAAATACGGGATGCTCTAAGAATGATGAAACTCTAATGAGATTTAAAGGAATAGTTTTACCGGAATTTTCCTTTAATTCAACATCAAAAACGGAAAGCAACTTTTTTATATGAGATTCAGTTATTGTTTCATCTAGGGAAATACCTATTGTACCGTCATTATAATCCCGTAGGTTTAATTTTAGTTTTTCTGCTTTTTCTTTCCAACCGGATTTACTTTTAAATCGTATTGTATCGAAAAAATAATCATGGACAAGTTTATACCCACCCTTTTTTAGTGAGTCAGCTAACTTTTCTGTGAGTTTATTTACCCTTTTTGCAATTTCCTTCAATCCATCCGGTCCGTGATAAACAGCATACATCCCGGACATAATTGCTAAAAGAACTTGAGCAGTACAAATATTGGATGTGGCTTTTTCTCGACGGATATGTTGCTCTCTGGTTTGTAATGCCATTCTAAGAGCGGAATTTCCATGGGAATCCCGCGATATTCCTATAATTCGTCCAGGTATTTTTCGGTTAAATTTTTCTGTAGTTGTAAAGAAAGCAGCATGGGGACCACCGTATCCCATAGGGACACCAAACCGTTGCGCATTTCCTACGGTTACATCGGCACCCATCTCTCCCGGAGGTTTTAATACGGTGAGAGCCAGAAGATCTGTAGCCATACAAATATAAGACCCATTTTTGTGAGCGCTATTGCACAATCCTGAGAAATCTTCAATAGCTCCTTCTGTATTAGGATATTGCACCAATGCTCCAAAAACTGTTTTGTCAAATGAAAAACTGTCATGATGAGAAATAAACAAGGAAATTCCCAGAGGTTCTGCACGGGTTTTTAGAACATCGATGGTTTGTGGATGGCAACCATTAGAAACAAGAAATCTTATTTTGTTTGAATCTTTGGTTGCGTTGAAAAACATAAGCATAGCTTCTGCCGCTGCCGTTGCTTCATCCAACAGGGAAGAATTTGCTATCGGTAAACCGGTTAGATCAGAAACCATAGTTTGAAAGTTCAGTAAAGCTTCCAACCTTCCCTGACTGATCTCTGCTTGGTAGGGAGTGTATTGAGTATACCATCCGGGGTTTTCAAGAATATTTCGTTTAATGACGCCGGGAGTGACTGTTCCATAGTATCCCATTCCAATATATGAACGGTAAACAGAATTTCGACTTGCTAACTCATAAAGGCGTTTTTTAGTTTCCGTTTCTGACAATGCTTTCGGAAGGTTCAGGGATGAATTGCAATGAATATTTTCAGGGACAATTGTGTTAGTTAAATAATTAAGAGACGTAAATTTTAATTCATTCAACATAGATTGAATTTCGTTTTCTTTCGAACCAATATGTCTATTTACAAATGCAGAAGCGGGTTTTTTTAATGAGTTCATTAAAGAGTCAAGAATTAAAATTCAGGTAAAAATTAAGTACTAAAATTAACAATGGAAAATACCACAATTAACTATGATTGTTTTTGAGATATAATAAATGATTTAAATTAGTCCCTCTATTTTTAGGAATATTTGGATTATTTAATAAAGGGAAGAAATTGATACATTTATTTATAGGAGGATTGAGTAATTGAAAGTTAACTATAAGAAGAAATTTCAGTCATACACTTTGGTATTTTATGCACCAATTATCAGGTGCATTTTTTATTTTACATAATAAAGGAAAACAATGAATTCTATTCACCAATTAAAAGACCTTCAAAACATAGATAATTATCTTTCAGAGATTCGCAGCTATCTGGGTGATTTGCCAGTGAAAGTGGAGGAACTTAAATCTAAAGAAACTCAGCTAACCAGTGAATTAGAAAAAGGGAAGGAACGTTTAAAACATATTGAAGTAGAATTAAATAAAATTGAAGTAGAAATTACCGCTGCAAAAGAAAAAATTGATTCCTTGAAGAATCAATTGTTTAAAGTAGGAAACAATCGACAATATGATGCTATTATGGCTGAGATTGATCATTTGAAAGAATCTGTGGATCAAATGGAAACCAAAGATCTTGAATTGATGGAAGAAAAAAGCCAATTAAAAGAAAAAGTTAAAACACAAGAAGAGAATTTGGATGAATTAACATCGGATTTATCAACCAGAATAGATAAGCTTGAATCAACTATAGCTGAGTCTGGGGACAGAAAGAAAGAATTAGAAAAAGAAAGAAATAACAGACGGGAAGAAATCCCCCAATCATTATTAAGCCGTTATGACCGTATTCTAAAAGCAAAAAAAGGATTAGCTGTTGTTGCGGTGGATGAGAGAACATGTGAAGGGTGCGGCTCTGCTATTCCACCACAAATTATATCCTTTGTTAAAGCAAAGTCCAATTTATATAATTGTGATGTTTGCGGTCGGTTTTTATTCTGGGAAGAAAAACAGCTTAAAATAAAAAATTGAGTCGGTCGGATGGTTACCCTGACACGGGCGTTAGGGAGGAAAGTCCGAGCACCACAGGACAGGGTGCCCCATAACAAGAGGAGTCCGCAAGGACATGGAAAGTGCAGCAGAAAACAGACCGCCCCGACACTTGAGTCGAGGTAAGGGTGAAAAGGAGGTGTAAGAGACCCCCAGTCCTTATAGCAATATTAGGAGCTTGTAAACCCCACCTGGTGCAAGATCGAATAGGCTTCAAGGTGTGATCCGCATCATTGTTTTTACAACAGAAGAAGCGGGTAGATTGCATGATCCCGACGGAAACGCCGGGACCAGGTGAATGACTATCAATCGGGTTTCGTAAAGATTCCTGAGAACAGAACTCGGCTTACAGACCGACTCAATCTTAATAAAATGAATTGGAAAACATTAAATCCTCCGCTCTGTCACGTTCAAAGACTGGGAAAAGAGTTCTCCTGTTCAAAAATAGTTTCCAGAGTGATTTATCACCGACTAATATATTTGATGGAGAATTGATTTTATTGGATCTTAATGGAAGGGTTATGTCTTTTTTAGATAAGTTATGTCCCAATGGGCTTATGAATATGAGACCGAATTATTCCATTAGAAACATGCACGTAAAAGGAGCTCCAAAAGTGCTTGATTCTGGTGGGGGTCATCATAAATTTTCAGTAAAACAAAACGGCAGGACTTATTCGGTGGTTGCATTTAATATATCTCAATGTCATGAAAAATTGATTTGCGGTACTCCTTTGGATATTGTTATAATAGATGAAAAGGAATGGAGAGGAAATAATACAATTTAGTTAAACGTCAGGGATATTATTTTTCACAAATGAACAGAGCAAATATTGCAGGAATAGGTTACAGTGTACCAGATAGAATTGTAAAAAACTCTGAATTGGAAAAATATATGGACACATCAGATGAGTGGATTCAAAGCCGTAGCGGGATTAAGGAACGTCGGTGGGTAGAGCCAGGTACAGGAACATCTGACTTAGCCATAGATGCTTCAAGAAAAGCGATTCAAATGGCAGATATTGACCCGAAAACCATAGATTTAATTATTGTTGGGTCCTTAACATCAGATTATTTTTTCCCCGGAGTTAGCGCTCAGGTTCAGGATGCGTTGGGAATAAATTCTATTGGAGCTTTCGATGTAAAAGCTGCCTGCTCCGCTTTTATTTATTCTCTATCTATTGGAGATCAGTTTATTCAAACCGGCAAATTTCAAACCGTGTTAGTTATTGGTGCTGAAGTTCAGTCTACTGCGTTGGATATGTCAACAAAGGGACGGGATACAGCAGTATTGTTTGCTGATGGTGCTGGAGCTGTAATACTGAAAACTAATGACGGAGATTCAGGTATTCTATCAACACATCTTCATTGCCAAGGGAAATTTTTAAAAGAGCTATGGTGTGAAGGACCTACTTCAAGGGAAAATCCCAGATTATCTGTTGATATGTTGAAAGAAGGGCGTCATTTTCCTTATATGAACGGAAGAGAAGTGTTTAAAAATGCCGTGCGACGATTTCCGGAAGTTATTCAGGAAGCATTGGAGGCAAACGATTTATCTATTGATGATATTTCTCTTATTATTCCACATCAGGCAAATGAGCGGATTACAACAGCAGTCAGAAAAAAATTAGGAATTGAAAAAAGTAAAATATTCAGCAATATTCACAAATTTGGGAATACAACCGGTGCTTCCATTCCCATTGCATTGTGTGATGCATATGAACAAGGTAAAATTTCAGAAAAAGATATTATCATATTAGCTGCATTCGGCGCAGGATTCACATGGGCATCTGCTGCAATTCGATGGTGAAAAAGGAGTAGAATGAAAGAGGGTTATTTTGGATAAATTATTTTTTTCTGATGAACATGAAATGCTAAGGGATATGGTTCGGAATTTCGCGGAAAATGAGGTGGAACCACTGGTAAGAGAAATGGACGAAAAAGAAGCCATCCCGATAGATATAATTAATAAAATGGGAGAACTTGGAATAATGGGGATCCCTGTCCCGGGAAAATATGGAGGGGCCGGAATGGACACAGTTGCTTATGCAACAGCAATCATGGAATTAGCAAAAGTGGATGCCTCCGTTGCCATCACTGTAGCGGCGCACACATCACTAGGGACCATGCCTATCGTATTAGCGGGAACTGAAAAACAAAAAATGAAATATGTTCCTGATCTTGCCTCAGGGAAAGTTTTGGGAGCATTTGGATTGACCGAACCGGGATCAGGTAGCGATGCAGGTGCCACAATTACCACTGCCGAGAAAAATGGAGATGAATATATAATAAATGGAAGCAAAATATTTATAACAAATGCCGGAATATCCGGCTATTTAAATCTTACAGCACAAATAATTGAGGATGGGCAACAAATTGGAGTGGGAGCCTTTATTACAGAAGCAAATAACCCCGGACTTACCATCGCACCGAAAGAGAAGAAAATGGGATGGTGTGCCAGTGATACACGTCAATTATTTTTTAAAGATATGTGTATTCCGGAAGAGAATATGATTGGAGCTCCCAAGGATGGATTTAAAACCTTTTTAAAAACATTAACAGGAGGCAGAATTTCGATTGGCGCTCTGTCCGTTGGAACAGCAGAAGGTGCCTATTTAAAAGCATTGAACTATGCATGTGAACGGGAAGCTTTTGGAAAGAAAATACATCAATTTCAGTCTGTGGGATTTAAATTAGCAGATATGGCAACAAAAATTGAGGCAGCAAAACTGCTTGTGTATCATTCGGCATGGATGAAAGACAACGGCGAAAATGTAATACAGGAAGCCGCAATGGCTAAACTATTTGCTAGTGAATGCGCTATGGACATTACCACTGATGCTATTCAGATTCATGGGGGATATGGTTATGTAAAAGAATATGATGTAGAACGATATTTCCGTGATGCGAAAGTCTTGGAAATTGGGGAAGGAACCAGCGAAATCCAGAGACTTATCATTTCCAGAGAAATAGTAAAAAGTGTTAAAAAAATCTAAGGCAAAATACGGCCATCCATCTTTGTTCAAAAAAGGAGTTATGTTTCTTAATAATTTTTGGCCTCAAGTTATTATTCTTTCCAGTTTGGTTATCTTGGCATCTTTGTTTTTCCCCAGTGGTGAATCATTAAAATATTCTTATCAATTAAATGATATTCCAAGAGAACCAATCATTGCACCCTTCACTTTTCCCATCCTTAAATCAGAAGAAAAACTGAAAACGGATTTGGAAGAAGCCCTGAGCTCTGAACCATTTGTATTTAAGCGAAACAAAGAATTAGTAAAAAAATGGACGAACAGTCTTGAAAATTTTTTTCTTCTTTCTGAAGATATAAGACAAACCAAAGATCAATGCCTTCAGTCTAAAGATTTAATTTACCGTTACAGGTATGATGCAAATTATGAAATGATATTATCGGATTATAAGACAGACAGTACAAAACTGTCTCAATTGGTATTAGATATAGAGAATAAATATCCGGTTTCAGTACAGGAAACACCCTGGTCTTCGTTTTTGGATGTGGAGTATCAATCAGGTATTCAATACGATTTGAATGAATTTGAAACGATAATTATCCAAATTTGTAGGAACCGGTGGGCAGAGGGAATTTATGATATTCCGAGGACCGACATTATCAGTGAAAAAATAATAATGATTCATCAAGATGAAGTTCCGTTTATGGCGAATCCTGATGAATACCATGATTTGGAATCGGCTTGGATAAGGGCAAAACAGGAATTGACTCAATCCTATGCAAAGACAGATGAAGATCAATACACTACTGGGTATGCTCTTATTGTTGAATTTATGAAACCTAATCTCATTTATGATAAAGAAACTACAGAAAGACGGCAGCAGTCAAGACTAAGTAAAGTTTCACGATTTCAGGGAACTATTTTGAAAGATGAAAAAATTGTAGATGCTAATGAACGTATTATTGAGGACGTATTGTTAACACTTGAATCACTTGCAAACGCTATTGATGAAAAAGAAGGGAAAAAGACAGGATTACAAGCATTCTTCAGTTATTTAGGTAGGCTGGTTATCATTGGAGCCATCATTTCATTTACCTTCACATTTATAGGTGTTTATCGGATGCCGATTTTTCAGGAATGGAAAATGATTTTTCTCATTGCTCTAGTTTTTTTAGTTGAATTGGTTCTGGTATATCTATTAGTGATACAACTGGGATTTTCACCTTATTTTCTATTTCTTACCGTATTAGCAATGACTCTCACTATATTATTTGATGCCAGAATTGGGTTTATGGGTACTACATCAATGGCAATTCTTAATGCAGTGATGATTGGAAATAATCTTGATTTCATTATTGTAGGGATGACGTTATCCAGTATAGCAATGTATAATGTGAGAGAATTGCGCACACGAGCTAAGGTTTTTACAACGATTTTTTCCCTTCTTTTTATCAGTTTTGTGATTTTGATTGGTTTAGGGTTTTTCAAGGGGAATCCCTGGTCAGCCATTTGGATTGATTTATTGCCTCTATTAATCACCAGTGTATTGGCTCCAGTTGTTACGTATGGTTTAATAGGATTATTGGAGATTCCCTTTAATATTACAACGGACCTTACATTGATTGAACTTTTAGATTTTGAACACCCCCTGCTTAAACGATTACAACAGGAAGCCAATGGAACGTTTAATCACAGCATTGTCGTTGGGAATTTGGCTGAAGCATGTGCAAATG
>CAZBBE010000014.1:0-18369 GCA_964489755.1 uncultured bacterium
GGAGGAACACATTGGTATGGCTCATGGATATTCTTTGAATATATTGATGAACATTTGGGAGGACGGGAAATAATAAAAAATATCTTCGAGGAAGGAGTCAATACAAATAGTCAACCCCCCAATGATTATAGCCACAGAGCAATTGATGATGCTTTGAATCCATTGGGATATTCATTTCAGGAGGCATTGAATAAGATGACAATAGCCAATGTGGTTATGTCTTCAAATCCTGGTAGCAACGCTGAAATATACAGTTATGAAGAAGCGGAGAATTTCCCGGTCAATGGTCCCGAAATTTATCAGACAGTCAATTATTCTGATGGTGAAGTGGAATTTGTTCCAAGTACATCATTAAATCAATATGCAAGCCAATATATCAAAATAAATACAGACACTCCCGTACTGGTCACCCTGGATACTTTAGACCAGTCGCTCTCAGATTTTGGGTTACACGGTGTTGTAAAATATGTTGATGATAATTATGAAATCATATCCGATGATTCTCTCTTTATTTATAATTCATTGTATAGTGCGGAAGAAATTTATGCTGTTATTGTCAGTCAGGATGAAAACAGTTTTAATTTTGATTACACATTAAAAATCGAAACTGCCAATACACCACCAAAAGAGTTTATGATTATTTCACCTGTATTCAATGCTCGATTGGACACAGTTTCTCCTCACTTTAAATGGCTTCCATCTAAGGACAGTAATCCTATGGACAGCATACTTTTCTATATTATGGAATTAGGAAATAATCCGGAATATTTGGACATTGTATACAATGGACCAGATACATCTTTTACGCCTTCAGAAGCCTTATTTGAAAATGTTATCTATTACTGGCAAGTATATGCTTACGACCTCGCAGATAATAAAACATACAATAAAAATGGTTCTCACAGATTTTTAATCCAAACTTCAACTCCTGAAAATAATTTGACCTTTACCAATGCTTATCCTAACCCTTTTCCTTCAATTAATCCTTCTATTAAATCAATTCGATTTTCATTTTTCATAGAAGAATATGAAGAAACGGTAAAAATTACCGTGTCTGATTTATTGGGTAGACAAGTAACAGTATTATTCAACGGAATATTGGAGCCTGGATTTCATGACCATCTGACGTGGAACGGATATAATAAACAGGGAATTTTAGTTTCTTCAGGAATATATTTCTTTACAATCGAAACGGAGACTGGTGTTAGAAATCAGAAAATTACGTTAATTCGTTAAGTGGGCATTTTCTGTCAATTTTCCGGATGCATCCAATTTTTGTAGATCATCAAAACCACCAATAGGATTATCATTCATTAATATCTGAGGTACGGTCCTTCCGCCAGTTATTTCAAACATATTTTCACGATTCATTCCTTTTTCTTCAAGATTAATTTCCTCAAAATCAAATCCTCTGGAAATTAAAAGTTGCTTTGCTGCGTTACAGTAAGCGGACAAATTGGCGGTATAAATGGTGAATTTCATAAATAGGAATTAAAAAGGATAAATATCTGGTTATTATTCTTAATAATTCAGAATAATTTGACCCGTTCCATTACTCCTCAACCAATAGCCATAACCAGGGTCAATTGTTTCTGTATCTGTATAATTTCCGTCATATCTGAATAATGTGCTTGGAATGATTAGGTTTTCAGGGTCCATAATCAAATCCAATGTTATTGAATTGGAAATTCCAGAAATCAGATTCCATCCTTCTACAAGATTTACAGTTAAGGAGTTTATCACTTGACCGGAAATATTAGCATTGTATGGTAATTCAAATCTTAGCCAGTATCCATAACCAGGCTGAAGATTATCTACAGCAGTATAAACGCCGTCCTCATTAAAATAAAATAGGGAGTTTTCAATTGAATTTTCAAACAATTCATCATAATATGAATTATCAGTGCTGACAGACAGACCAATAAGATTCCAGCCCTCCATTATATTCATAGAATAGGATATTTCCTGTGAGAAATAATTGGCTCCTATGTCACTTACTGTCCCGTCAGGGTCTATGATTTCAGGATCGCCTGAATCAATACAGGGCGATTCGGGACTGTAACTGAAATCTAAGTTTGACTGGTTTGTAAACAACGGATTTTCAAATATATTTCCTGTGCTTGGATTAGGAACGCACGGTTCCCAGATATTCCCTCACCCGGGACAATTGGACATGTAGGTTTCAGTATTACCCCAGCCATTACAGTAGGCTAAATTCACTACCGCATCCAAGCCAATGATGGCCAATCCATATGTATTATCAATCAGGTTGCAGTTCCTGATTATGGTAAAGGAGTGTTCACCAACCTGTATTCCCCATACATCATTGATAAAGTTGCAATCAATAATTTCGTGATTTCCGTATCCGGAAAAATTAACACCATAATAACCTCCGTTCATTATGGTACACCTTTTTATCACTAATGGAGGTGAAATAGATTCATCACCTGACATCCAAATTCCGGTTCCTCCCTGGAGGTCAATTACAGCGCCGTTTCCTTCAAGCAATACCGAGTAAAGTGAAGTGCCAAATCCACCGGTGTAAATTATATTAGGGTCTAGTATCATATATTTATCATAGCCATTCCCGGGACCCGCATTCTGATATACTTCATATAAACTTTCGCTTCTAAGAACAGTCAGAGATAAAATTAAATTTAAGGAGATGAAGATTTTCATAATAATTACTTATTTCAAGAGCACCATTTTATGTGAAAATTTTATATTTTCAAATGATAAAGTGCAAAAATAGATTCCTGCAGGAAGACTAATTCCGTCAGTATTTTTTCCGTCCCATTCAATTTCATAGATTCCTGCATTACTCAAACCTTTTTTAAGGTTCGTAATATGCTGACCCGAGATATTAAAAATATCCAAAGAAATAATGGTTTTCTTTGATAGATCAATTCTAATGAGTGTTTTTGGATTGAACGGATTAGGGTAATTCGGAAAAAGGGTTATCCTATTAGGAAGAACTGGCTGTTCCTCGATTTTAAACAGTTCAGAATTATTTATTATTGTCGTACCATTGCTCTCTAAAACAGTTACACTACCATCAGATAAATCAGTCCAATTCCAAATATTTTCTGGATTAGAAAATTGATACTCTAAATTCAGGAATTTTTTGTCCGTTTGAACTTCAACAAACCCATTCTTTCCACAATATATTACATCGCCACGAAAACGGACATCCATTCCACTTACAATAGGTTTTGGTGGGAGACTGTAGGAAACCCTTTCTTCATCAGAAATAGAAACGCCCAAATATAATTTAATTCCGTTTATGGAGATCCAATCTGCGGCATCCGTACGATTTTGAAAATCAATTATTTTAGCTTGGTCCCAATCATCATTAAAAGTGATTGTCCCTTCACTGCTCGTGCGCACCCAGTATCCATTTCCTGGAATGATTTCATCTGAATTGACATATCCTGATCCCGGTTCATATCCATAAAAAGTGTTGGGGATCAAAATGGATGAAGGGTCTGAAATTTGTCCTGTAGAGATGGAAATGGATAACCCGGAAATTAAATTCCATCCTTCTATCAAATTCAAAGTTTGTTCATAAATAGGTATTCCGGAAACTACAGTCATGCCATCATCCTGGAAATGAAGCCAGTATCCAGTCCCCGGTTCCAGTTCTGATTGGGAAACATACCCGTTTGGACCAAAGCTGTACAGCGTGTTTTCAGTTGATGAGGGGAAAATTTCTAATACTTGGTTGTCTGGTGTATTTACAGGATTGCCTACCAGATTCCAGTCATCACTATAGGAAATAGGAATATTTATTTCTGTATTCACCATATTAAAAATATGAGGGTCAGGTTCACCAATGAATGGATGATGGAATATTTTACCGGTCTCAGGTGATTCCATTCTTAAATAATAGGAAACTTCACAATCGCCGGTACAGGATGGAATCATTCCCTCGAATTGAGAACCAGATATCCAAGAGAGGGACGAGGTCTGAAAATCTCCATCATTATAGCGAAAAATAATATCAGCATTTATTGAAGATATCTCTTCTCCGGTGATGGGAATAATTGAAGAATTTATTTCAACTCCCTGTGGTCCTGGTTCCACATCTCCTGAAGGAGGAATATGAGTAATATATATCATCTCCCGCTCGGCAATACCTTTTGCTCTGCAGTGCAGTGCATCTGTTGATTCCCAACTTCCGGTAAAGCCCACAATCTCATACCCGGGCATCGCTTCTTCGTAAATTTCAATAGCATCATCATCCCATGAAGAACCGGTTATGGGGACCAGCACTTTATTATTCAAAATAATAGAATTTGTATAAGGTTGATTCTGGGGGGTATACACTCTATAAATTTCATAGGGAGTATTATAGGAAGTAGCCTGCACATAAAAATAATCTACAACTTCTTCAATCTCATCATATTGGGCATGGCTTGAGGGGACAGACCTGATGAGGATTTTATCCATATCTAAAAATTTTGACCAACAGTCAATGTGATCAATGTATGTATTGTTAGGATCATCTATTACATGGTAATCTGAAACACCTAGATAATCTTCAATCTTATTTCTTATCTGATTTTGTGTCTGGGATGGGTTCTCTTCAAAAATAAGAGTCGACGAAGCAGAAATCCCCATTCCATCGGTCATGTAATTTCCACCGGCGGTAATTACATTCATACCGAAAAGCTCTATACCGAGAAAATCTGCCATTTCAATGGGAATATCATTATCATATGGCCGGGGTCGATTATAGGGAAAATTTACGATTGCTAAATCCTGATTGCCGTCAATGATATACCACGGTCCGTAGTCACGAGTCCAATAGGAATTACTTGGTGCAATCAAAAAATTACAGTTGTTGAGATTGACCCCATTAGAAGAGTATTGATTGGTGACACTATTTTGCTGTCCGGTAGATGAAACGATTGTTGTGACCATTATATCTTCAGACATTTCTGCAATAACAGAATAAGAAATTCCAAATGGATATCGGATAAGTACTCCTTCCATTGGACCAAATTCAGGGATATTAATTACGGGACCAAGAGGCGGATCAGTTTCATAAAAATCTCTACTGTTATTTTTTCGAAATGATTCCTCTTCAGGAGTGAGCCAATGGGGATAAGAGTGGGGGTGATTTTCAAACCATTTATAAGTTTTTTGTTTTAGGTCACTATTGTTTGATACCTGACCGAGAAGATAAATCGGTATGGTCAATAATAGACAAGCAATCAATATTCTGAATGGTTTATTAGAAAACATATTAGACTTTTCTACCTATTTCATTAGTATCATTTTTCTAATATCATGGTAAGAGTCTGTTTCAATTGTGTAAAGATATACACCAGCTGATGCTGCCATTCCTTTGTCAGAAATACCGTTCCAGGTCACCGTGTAAAATCCTGCACTATAATAACCGGAGGTCAATATAGATATTTTTTGTCCCAAAAGATTGTAAACTGAAATGTTCAGTTCAGAATCAACAGGTAATCCGAATGAGATGGTAGTTTCAGGATTAAATGGATTTGGATAATTTTGTGATAAAATAAATTTTTGTGGTAGTTCACTTACGGATCTCAATAAAAATTGAAATTCATATCCCTGTAACTCTAAAGTACTATTATCTGATAAGGTAAAATGTTCACCTGTTTTTAAATTCACAAATTTCCAGGTTAATCCATTGTCAATAGTTTCATTAAAGTTAAAAGTAATATTCAGTATATCTTTGTTATTGCTGACCTCAATAATACCATTATTCTCAGTAATAAGCATATTATTTGTAAAACGGGCATCAAATCCTCCCACAGGAGGCCTGGGAGGGAGGCTGTAGTAAATTTCTTCATTTTCAGGAATTGAAACACCAAAAAATAATGGTGCACCGTTTAAAAGGATACGGTGTGCATCCCTAAGTTTATTTTCAAATGTATTTCTCGTTTTTGCTCTGTTTGAGGAAGATAATTGAATTTCACCCTCATCACTCGATCTTAGCCAATAACCATACCCAGGGTTTAACACACTTGAAATAGAATAACCAGTTTCTGAAAATCCATAAATGGTGTTTGGAATGATTAAATTATCAGGGTCCATGATATAATCAACCATTATTGGATTTGAAATCCCTGATATCATATTCCACCCTTCCATAAGAGAAATTGATAAACCATCAACAGGCGTTCCTGAAATTATAACAGATTCAGGACCATCAAAACGGAGCCAATATCCCGTTCCAAATTGTAGTTCCGTTTCAGATGAGTATCCGGTAGTTCCAAAAGAATACAAAGTATTTTCAATTGAATTAGGAAAAATTATCTGATACTGTGTGTCATCAAGTCCAACAGGGAGCCCGATCATGTTCCAGTCACTTATAATACTGATGGATACATCATATTCAGAATCTCCCACAGTAAAATAGATTTCAACAATTACTTCTGATTCGAAAGGATCATTAGAATGTATAGTGATTTCTCCAAAATAATTCCCCTCTAGTAAATCGGTTGCATCACAGAGTACGTTGATATTTTGAGTTTCGGACGGAGAAACAGTTCCGGAATAAGAATCAACGGAAAGCCAGTTGTTTTCCGGTGCAGCAGATTCAACTGACATGATTATGTTGGTTGCCTGATGTCCTCCATCTCCATAGGTATCTTCAATCCAGAGTGTCCAGGTTCCGGGGAGTAGTTCTCCGGAAAAACTGTCTAAAGATACTGAATAGGTTCCTGATTCAAGCCCACTTGCGATTTCAGCGGTGGTTCCGTTAGGAGAGGTAACCCAGAAAGAACTTTCGGTAGGCCACCAATCTGTTTCCCAATTAAATGAGATTGTCCAGTTATTCATGGCTATATTGGGCTCGGAAATATCATACTCAATCCAATCCTGGTCGGTTAGGGTATTGTAATCCCAATCGTATTGATTAGGGCTGTCGGGAACATTAAATTCATAATCATCCCGAGTCCCTGATGCAGAATGGGTGATGGTGTATACAAGTACTTCACTTCCAGTGTTTTCTATATTGAATGCATCGGTAGCAGTTTCCCCAGGTAAGGCTGATGTGTTCATTGATTGGAGATTGACATAAATGTCCGGTAATTGAGTGGGGGTCACGGTTGGAAAAATAATATAATCGATCCAGGCACAATCATCACCCTGGGAATCCCAGCCATCTTTCAAGTACGTCCATTTAAAAGTATGTTCTCCCTCCGTAACGGGATATGAAACAGAACTCCAATTTGTATTCCCGGACCACTGACCCATTTGGGAATCATCAATTTCAAATCTCAAATAATCATTATTGGGTGATGAAGATACGTTTTTGAAAAATATGATCTCTCCATCTTCCAATACATTTAGAGTCACAAAAAGGACTGAACTTTGATTGTCAAAAATTTCTCCAGATTTAGCTGAAAAACTACCTTCATAGGAATCTTCAGTTATTTCCCAGGATGCATCTCCTCCGAACTCCCAGTGGTAAAGATAAAAATTACCGGTTTCAAAATCTTCCAAAACGAGTCCTACGTTTAGAACAAATGAGTCGCCATAATCAAACCCTATTTCACTCGAGCCAACCAAAATAAATTCTACACTGTACCCCAATGGTGTATCATCATTCACCTGAACATTGAAATTAAAAGTGGAAACAGCGCCCTCTTCAATTCCCTCATTACTATCCATTCCACTAATGATGTTGACATATGGAGAAGTTGAATCAAGATTCAAATTGAATTCATCTAGGTCAGTTCCTCCGGAATTTTCAATTATTAGATTAAGATCAGCAGACTCTCCAGCATCCAATATTCCATTCCCATTATCATCATTTTCAATTATTATAGCATTCACACTCAAAACTGGAGCAAAAGCAGTTAATGAAAAATCTGCATCCCAAGTATTTTCATTGGAATTCATCTCTAAATGACAATCAATATCGTAATCATTTGGGACATTTGGAGAAATATCTATAGAGAACCCATTTTCAAGTGTAATAGTTTGATTTACACCAATACTGTTTATTGATTCTTCTCCATCAATAATACTGATGTATGGATCGTCTGTCGTTAAAATGAATGAAATATCTTCAGCAGGGGCTACACCTAAATTTTCAATAGAAATAGATAAGGATACACTCTCTCCATATTCAATAATCGAATCATCATTTGTAGAGGTAGTTACGTTATTTACAATCAAGTATGGACCATCAGGTATAATTACTGTAACGGGTTGGATATTGGTAGTTCGGTCGTAGGCTGTAATCGTTAAGGTAATTTCACTCGGTTCAGACGGAGGATTCATTAATTCTAAGGTTACACTTCCGGAAGCATCTGTATAGCCGGAAGCCAATAGTTCGCCGTCGTCAGAAAGGGCGACCAATGCATCAGAGAAACCGGTGGATACCGAGTAGGTATTGGTCCCGATTAAGAGAGTGCCCGTGTGGCTCACATTAATAGGTTCAGGGTTATTTGTTCTGATAACTAGGGATGCATCTCCGAAAATGATCCAGGTAAGAAACATATCGATACCGGATGACCCATAAACATCCATCATATTGCAGGAACCGTTGTACCATAGTCCACCGATTGTATGTTTCTGGATGATACTCTGATTGATAGAATAATCATAACCAACCAGAAGATCCATGGCGTGATCCTGAGCCCTCATAGGTTGGTTCCAATATTGATTTACCGTTGATGCATAGAAAGCAACAGCTCCTGTGGGTGCGCCAGAATTATTATTGGTGGCTCTCATCCACGCTTCTGCGAAACATGTATTATTTTCAAAAGACCCATTGACACAACCTACTGAAATTACATGGGGTAGTTCCCAATCATTTTCGAGGTCATTCACTTGATTTATGTTTAACGATGCACCATTACCCCAGGATGTAACAGAGCCATGTCCTGTATAGTTTATAATGCTTCTTCCGTCATTTATCGCACTTATCCCCTGTTGATCAGTACCACTTGGATCATAAATCTGTCCAACCTCAGAATATGTATAGTCCAATAAATGTTCCCTTATCACATCGAGATGTTCATTATCATACTCTCCATCATCGCCGGGACCTTGATTTGAACCGATCCCAACCCCTTTATGCAACCAACTACCTTCAATAATATCCCGCTCATAATGGATAGAACGTTCAACCTGAGTCTCAAGCTGACTTATGCTTGATGCTGAGAAACGACCAACAAATATTTCGGGATAATCGTCGTTTCCTTCCAATAATGAAAAACTTGGGTCTGAACCTCCTCCTCCCCCGTTTGAGACTATGATTGTGGGAACCTGAGCATGGTCACCCACTAATTGTACAAAACATAGATCATCGCTGGAATCATATTCCTGCTGAATAAAATTCTTGATACCAGTAGCATTTGCTCCCAAATCGTACACATCATAGAGGTCACACTGAATCCCTTTTTGATTTTTCCAGTCTACGAAAGGCTGAATTGCATCCATAAAATCACCATAGGAAATCACAATCATTCTTCCTCTCTCTTCCACAGTATTATACAGTAGCGGATTATGGTTTATAAAGTGTGACGCATAAAGAGATTCGAAATTTATATTATATCCATTTACAGCTCTATTCTTTATATTTAATTCACCGGTTCCGGATGGAATTACTTCAAGAATTAAATGATGATATACTTTTAAAGATTGTGTTACGGGATTATATTGAAATGGATAAACGGTTACAGTGAGTCCACGAAAATCGCGTAAAATGTAGGGCTCACCCAATTCTGAGAGGTTGCCGGGATAATACTCGTTTTGTTGATATATATCTGAAAATGTGTAGGGAACATCAGATGGAGTTTTCGGACGAACGATTATTCCTTTTCCTGAAGCAATTTTAAACGAATATTCTGTGAATTCTGATTCCAATACATTGACCTCCATCTTTTTATCATCTGGAATTATGATGCTTCTCGTTATTTTGGGTAGCGCTGGAAATCCCTTTTCCTGGATGTTAACTTCTTTTCCAAGATTGAGTATGGCATAATTTTCACCATTTATAACAACATCTGTTTTTTGAAATTCTCCAAAAGAATATTCAATTACAGTTCGATCGTTTCCTTTATCATTTACACTAATATCAAATAATTTCTGGTTTATCTGTATGGTTGAGCCAAAAATATTTGAGCATAATAGAGTACAAACAACAATTAAATTTATAGTAAATCTCATTATTTTTCTTTTGTGTCCTTTATATTTAACATTTATATAGTTTTTAACTTTATTTTAATAGTAACATTTTATGAGAAATGATTTCTTTCTCAGTGGATAATTTTGCAATATAAATTCCACTTCCCACACTTTTGCCAATCATATCCTTCCCATCCCATGAAGCAGAATAATTTCCTTGAAGTTTGAAACTATTTTCCAAGTGTTTAATCATTTTACCGTTCACTGAAAACACATCTAATTGAATATAAGAATCTTCAGGAATAGTGTAGGTGATGCTTGTCACAGGATTGAAAGGATTCGGAAAACTTTTTAACAGCGTAAATATCTCTGGAACAATTGATATTCTTTGCAATAATAAATCATTAACATTTCCATTAATTAGAATATTTCCCTCACCCTCAATATTAATTATTTCTCCATCTATTGAAGATAATGACCAAGTTTCATTGGGATTTTTAAGTTGATACTCAAGTTCAACAATATTATTCATCCCTTGGATGGAAATTAGCCCTCCGTTTTCTGAATATTTCATATTATTTGAAAACCGTACATCGAAGCCTCCTTCAGGAGGCAAGGGTGGAAGTGAATAACTGAGTGTATTATCATCGGAAATCCCAACTCCGAAATAAAGCGTATTTCCATTTATCGTAATGGAATTACAGGATAAATGATCTGTTATTATTTTAGAATTTTTGGAACGATAATTGGAAGAAAAAATAATGTCACCCTCACCATAGGAGCGAAGCCAGTATCCCTTACCAGGTTGAATAGTACTGCTTCCATAGTATCCGGAAGAACCGTAAGCGTAAACTGTATTAGGGATAATTAGGTTTTGAGGATCATTAATAGCGTCAACACCCACCTCAGTGGTAATTCCAGTGATAAGGTTCCAGTCTTCATACAACGAAATTGTTAGGTCCTGGATTAACTGCCCCTGAACTTCCACAGTACTTTCCTCAGTAAACCGTAACCAGTACCCGACACCAGGTGATAATTCCGTAACCTGAACATATCCTGTAGGACTGAAATAATAAAGTGTATTTTCAATAGCATCGGGAAATACTGTTGCATAAGATAGGTCATCGGTCAGTACGGGCAAACCAATCATATTCCAGTCTGCCAATAAATCCACTGTTATACTACCGGTTACAATATCCATGGCAGGGAAATAGATATCGTCAATCCATGCACAATCCTCCTGCATATCAGTTCCACCCGGTCCTCCATCCTTTGCATATGCCCATGTAAAAGTATGTTCACCCTGTGGCACAGGATAACTCACAAAATTCCAGGGATTATTACCTGATGGTGTAGGTTGATACCATCCCATTACCTCATCGTCTATAAAAAACAATAATCCGTCATAAAAATAATTTCCAGAAGTACTGTATTCCGAAGCAACACGATAATGAAATCCAATGTAATCGTCATTCAAGACTGAAACTGTAATAGACATTGTGGATGCTTGATTATGTTCAATTGGTGCGGACTTTGCAGAGTAGGTACCAGAATAATAATCCTCATTAGTTATAGTCCAATTGGTATTTTCTATTTCACCAGTAACAATATATTCTTCAATCGGGTCCTCGTTTGGCCAACTGATATCATACCCTTGAAACTGCCACGGAAACTGTGAAAAATCCCCTGTTTCATATGTTTCGTCTGGAGCTCCTGTTGTAGTAAAAGACCAAATGTTCCCTTCAGTATCTCCATATTCATTTATGGATGTGATTTGCCAAAAATATTCAGTGTCAAAATCGAATTCAGGTGAAATAAAAATTGGAGAATCTACCCACTCACCATAGACAATATTGGCTGGCGGATTATCAGTACCTAAAAAGACAAGATACGTCGTAGCTCCCCCGCCATTCGACCATCTTAATTGGGAATCCAATGGAACGCTTATTTGTCCATCCTCAGGAAGGGGATTTTGGGCAGGATTTGGAGGGATGGGATCGCCCCATACCGCGCTAACAGCGTCATAGGCATCTACTCTTCCAGAGCCATATGTGTTATTTTTTCCGTTTGCACCAAGATGTAGAGCGGAAAATTCAATAATTTCACTCATTTGAGAAGGAGTAATGTTCGGATCTTTAGATATCATGAGTGCCATAACACCTGCCACACAGGGTGTCGCCATAGATGTTCCAGACCATCCTGACTCATATCCGGTATTGTTGTAATGGGCCAACGATTTTATGTTTTCACCCGGGGCAGATACATCCGGTCTGATCAAACCCATTTCGGGATTGTATGGGTAATCATTAAATGGAGATATAGTTTCCCAGCTGACCGGGCCCCTTGCAGAAAATCCTGCTATTCCATCATTACTATTTGTTGCACCCACGCTTACAACAGCGGACAAACCTCCTGTGAGCGACTGATCAGGATGAAGCCACGGTGGAGGAACGTCTCCAGGAGTACGAACATTATCAGGTGCACCATAGTCATTACCTTCATTTCCAGCAGCAACAGAGGCAATTAAACCAGAGAATAAAGCCGAATTCAAGGAATTTCTCCAACTGGGTCGGTCCGGCCCCCAAGCATGCAGCCACCCAAGTGAAAAACTCATAATATCCGCATCATTATCAACAGAAAATTCAATTGCTTCCCAGCAGGAAGATTCGTAACCACCACCAGCATTATCCAAGACTTTTAAGGCCATAATATTTGCATCGGGTGCAATTCCCGTCTGTGAACCGGCTGTACCATCGCCAGCCACTGTTCCGGCGCAGTGGGTGCCGTGACCCATATCATCCATAGGATTATTATCATTATTATGGAAGTCGTAGCCATGAAGAGGATAAAAGATCCCACCCTCCCACATATGATCGTTAAGATCCTGATGATTATAGTTTACTCCTGTATCAATAACTGAAACAACAGACCCCTGACCGGTATATCCTTCAGCCCACACATCATCGGCATTTACAATTAATACATTCCATGTGATTTCTCTGGATTGGTCATCATGCAGGTGTGATTGATTTCCATTTAATTCAGGAAGAACAATTCTATATTCGTCATGATCAATTTTGCGTATATCTTCCCTTTTTGCAAGTTTATAGATAGCTTCCCCGGTGCCTTCACAGAGAATAACATTGGTGATCCACAGTGGTTTAACATTAGTGACCAATCCTTCAGTTTCTAATTCTTTTATCTGGGCCAATATCTCTTTTTGTGATTCAGTATAAAATAATTTCAATTCTGACTTTACAAAGTCTCGCCGTTCAATCTTATTTAATTCACCCAATGTTTCATCAATCGACATAAAATTGTAATTATCTGTCAAAGCTATGTAAATGCGAATATACTCCTGTGCAGGAGTATTACGTATTTTTTCCTTCAGTTGTTTTGTTAATGGCGAAGCCTGGAGGGCACTACAGAGTAAAATTAATAGTAAAATTACTGTTCTTTTAATTTTCATTTTTTCCTTTTATTTTAGTAAAATGATTTTAGAAATATTTCTATACTCTCCAGCATAAACAGTAAGAAAATATGTCCCGCTCGAAACCTGCATGGACTGATTATCAATTCCCGTCCAGATTATTGAATGTGATCCCTGTGTTTTTTGTTTATTCATTAACGTATTAATTAGTTCTCCCTTTAAATTAAATATGTTTATTGAAACAAACATATCATGGGGAATACTAAATGTAATTCTTGTTTCATTATTAAACGGATTTGGAAAACTGGGGCGTACTGTTATTTGATCAGGTAAAAATTGAGTCTTTTCCAAGAATAAATTGGAAATATTACCCGCTAATTGAAATCTTCCTGAACCATTTAAAAGTTTGGAATTAACAAATTTTTCACCCGTTAATTTCCAATATTCATCCTTGGAAATATTATAGGTAAATGTACTGTATTCCAATGGGTTTATAATATGAATTGTACCGCCATTTTTCGATACGTAAGTATTATCTGAAAACCTGACATCATTTAAAATTCCTTCGAATATTGGAGGTAAACTGTACCATGTTTTGATAATTTCAGATACTTTTCCTCCAAAATAAATGGGTTTACCATTTATTTCTAAAATATTTGAATTTTCTAACCCTATAGATTTATCAGGGAATTTCCTATTAAGTGATGTTGGTGTCCCTGTTAATGTAATTTCACCATCTCCAAGGCTTCGAATCCAGTGTCCATATCCAGGACTTAATGATGGTACATTTTCATATGCACCATCAATGAATCCATAAACCGTGCCGGGAACTATGATCTCATCCGGATCAATGAGACCTGTTCCTATATCAATTGAATTAGACAGCCCACCAATTAAGTTCCAGCCTTCATTGATAGAAATCATTATTTCATTGAGCTCGTAACCTGTAAATGAATTTATATTTTCATTTTCAAATCGTATCCAATAGCCCACGCCAGGAAACAATTGATTTTCCTCATTATATTGAACATCAAATGAGAACAATGAGTTTTCGACCGCGTTTGGAAAAATTGATTCCATATCATTATTATCGACAGAAACCGGAAGACTCACTAAGTTCCAGTCGGCTGGATAGGTAACCTCCAGGAAAATTGTCGATGAACCATCAACAGTAGGAGGAAATTCTACTACATCAATCCAGGTGCAATCTTCCTCCATATCTGTGGACCCGCCTCCACCATCTTTCACATAGCTCCAGGTAAATGTATATTCTCCCGGTGAAACAGGATACGAGATATATATCCATGGTGTATCACCTTCAGGTGTAGGCTGAAATTGTCCCATTTCTTCCCCATTTATATAAAAGATCAATCCGTCATAGAAAAAATTTCCTGAACTACTGTATTCAGAGGCAACTCTGTAATGAAAGCCGAGACTACCATATTCTGTTACATCCAAACTGAGTGATAAATTTGAATTTTCATTATCATCAATATCACCAGAGCGAACAGAATATATTCCATCATACACAGATTCGGTATCGAAATACCATTCAGCATTTCCCTCTGTCATCCACTCATCTGTGAATTCTTCTGTTTCAAATGATTCTGTGAAGAACGTGTACATTTCCAAATCGATAAAATAATCATCAACTGTAATTGTAACCGGAATGTCAACAGTAGAATAGTTTAATGCTACAGCATAAATGGAATAATCACCTTCATAAACAGCTGGAAAAGAAAAATTTCCACTATTGTCAGAATAAGTCACGTTTTCTGGATCATTACTTAAAATTAGCTGGGCCTGCCCAATCGGAGCTCCCGTATATCCGTCAGTAATTATGCCTATCACAGGAATCATGAGAACAGGTACAAGTTCTACATCTAATACAGTTTGTTGGAATAATGATATTCCTATATCGTTTATTGTGATTGATTCATATCCTGGCGCCGAAAAAGTCACATCATATGTGCCATCCTGTAAGAGCCTGTAATATCTTCCAAAATAGAGGTCGCTCTCATAAGGTTTTCTGAATTCCCCAGTATTATCAATCCCATCAATATAAATTTCGGCAACCACAGGGTCACCTGTTTCCGCATCAGTAATATGTCCTGTTAATGTCTTGTAGTTTGAACGCTTTAATAATATAAGTGCTGCCTCAAGATTATCCTCACAAATACCCTCTATCTGGCTGGCTGGAGGAATAAACTGTGTTCCTAATTCGATTGTAAAAGAAAAAACGCCATGTTCACCGTACGCATAATCATCCGTGGTCCCGCTGGCAGGATAAAGTTGCCACGACGGAATAGGGTCATAGTATCCACCCCCCGCCGCAGGAATGGTATAGGCCATTTCATTGGCTAATTCTTGAAGTGCATCATGATCAGGTGCCTGGATATTGTTAGCATATCCAAAGGGGAACAAAACTAATTCACTGTAACTGTGATAAGTGATTCCTGTAACAAAATGATGACTTTCTAACATAGCTCCCATAGCCTGAATTTCTGGTTCTGAGAATGCTGAAGGTCCACGGTAGGTTTCACTATTTGTATTACCTGATGAACCTTCTCCTCCCCAGTTCCACTCATAATTTCTGTTGGGGTCCACCCCATCACCACCACCAAAATTTATTGAGCCATTCTCATTATTATCTCTGATATTTTTCCTCCACCAAAGATCAACTTCATCAGTGACAATTTTATGACCATTTGGATTCACCAATGGAACAAACCATATCTGTTTATTATTAACTTCATCAGTAATTATTTGGTTACTTCCATAATTAGATATTAGGTGATTCAAAATATACATATTCACCTCAAGGCTAATTGGCTCCCGGGCATGATGCTCCGCCATATAAAATACAGAAGGTTCATCCTCCTCTTCGTCAACGTTATCCGAAACTTTCATTGCCCAGATTTCATGATTATATTCATCATAATATGGATTGCCTGCCTCAGAATATTCTTTACCACGGCTATTTCCGATATTATAGAGTTTACATATATCTGGATATAATGATTCAATTACCTGAAGGTCCTCCAAAAGATCATTATAATTCCGGTATCCATCCAAATCTCTACCTCTCAGATTTTGTTTAAGCTGAGATTCTGTTTGGGTGATTGTGATAGCATTTCCTTCATTTTTTATTTCATTATACAAGTTCTGACCTACAACTAGGTCAAGATATTCACCTGGCCTAAAGGCTGCTATATCATATTCCGGTGAGCTGTACTTATGAAACAGTCCGTCTGTTGGATTTTGAATCCGAACTACAAATTTTTTCTGCTCGCCAAGTAATCCGGCACTTAAGACTCCAACCAAGATAATATATTGAATAAGTATTTTTTTAATCATTAAAATGTTTTTTCAGAAATAAAAATGAACCTGAAAAGTACCCTTAATTATTCACAAATCAAAATTTCAACTCAAACTATTTTATCTGAGTAAGATCATCTTTTTTGATATGGATTTGTCAACGGTTTCCAGTTTATAAAAATAAATACCCGATGGTACTGGACTACTATTTGTATCCCTTCCGTCCCAGATGGCAGAGTATTGACCTGCAATATATATTTCATCAACTAAATTATTAATTAACTGCCCTTGTACACTAAATATGGATAAGTAAATATGTTCATCTTTTAATACATCAAATGTTATAATAGTGGATGGATTAAATGGATTCGGGAAATTCTGTTTTAAAGAAAAATGTTCAGGAAAAGACACACCTTTATCTTTAGTAAGTTTTAACTCATTTACTGAGGGGAGTGTGAAATAATGATTATTCATTAAGTTAAACTCATCACCAGTATGAGAATTTTTCAGATTCCAATTACTATCATCTTTTATCCTTATTTCCACATCTATTAGATCTAATGAAGATTGAACATCAATGATCCCACCATTTTCAGACCATCTCATATCGTCGCTGAACCGAACATCAAAGGCGCCCAACGGTGGTTTTGGCGGAAGAGAATATTTTATCAATTCATCGGTAGCTAAATCTCCTCCAAATAAAAGTGATAATCCATTAATTGAAATTTTGTTTACTGATTCTAATAGGTTAGTGTTATTCAGTTTCATGTTTGCACCTGTTGAGAAGAGAGTTTCATCCCTTTCTTCAGTACTCACTATTATCTGTCCGGCACTGTTTGTTCTGACCCAATACCCCATTCCTGGATACAATGAGGTAGAGGAAACATATCCATTGTTAAATCCATAGAGGGTACCTTCAACAATAATATTATCAGGGTCATTTATCCCGTAATCAATTGATACTGGAATATAAATCCCTGAAATCATGTTCCACCCTTCATCAAGATTTATTGTTAAATAATCGAAAGGAAGACCGCTTACAATGGTGGTTCCTTCATCTTCGAATCTCAACCAGTATCCATTACCGTTAACCAATTCTTGTGTCTGTACATACCCACCATCAAATATGTATAAGGTATTTTCAATGGATTCCGGGAAAATACTATTTTGACTTGGGTCTTCAACCGTTAGTGGAAGTCCCACCATATTCCAATCAGAATTATGTACAACGACTATATCCATTTCAGAAGCTTCGCTGGGGTTTGCTCCCTCATTTATCCAGGTATTAATTTTGGCAATATTGAGTGGATGCAATGGCGGCATATTATTTGGCATTTGGTTTCCAAAAGGGGGCGCAGCAGATAACTTTCGAATCAGGTTACTTCCAGGACCATTTCCTGGAATGACAACATCACCATGACTCCCTCCTTCCAACAGGGCATCATAGGTCAGTATATTTAATCCTCCTGCATCCCCTCCATGACAGTACATATTGGAACAAC
>CAZBBE010000015.1:0-18348 GCA_964489755.1 uncultured bacterium
AATCTATTATTCAGGGAAACGGTGAAATATCCCTTTCAAAGTTTAGTGGTGAATTCGGGACAACATCTGAAACCGATTTATTTTCCGGACAGGGAAAGAATATTTGTTTCCTGGATGTTGAGACCACCGGGAAGAACAGACAGGATGACGGAATAGTTGAAATTGCAGTAAAGTCTGTTTCTATCAATGAACGATCAGGAGAAATTGTATCGATCAATGGTCAATACGAGTCATTTAACGACCCCGGGATACCCATATCTAAAGAAGCATTTTCCATAAACGGTATAACCGATGAAATGATTGCAGGAAAACATATTGACTGGGATATGGTAAAGGGTGTTTTTGGTTCTACGGAATTGATAGTTTCGCACAACGCAAGCTTTGACAGAGCCTTCCTTGATAGGGCTCTCCCTGAATCACAGGGGAAATTATGGGCCTGTTCGATAAATGATATTGATTGGATGTCAAGAGGTTTTAAAAACACCAAACAGGAACTGCTGTGTATTTGGCACGGTTTTTATTACGATTCTCACCGGGCAATGAATGATGTGGATGCATTAGTTCACCTCCTCACTCATGATATTTATTCTGACAATAATCCGGTGCTTGAACTCATAGAAAAATCCATGATTTCGTATTATAAAATATCTGCCATAAGGAGTCCTTTTGAAACAAAAGATATATTAAAAGCCAGAAACTATTTCTGGGACAGCAGTAAGAAATGCTGGTGGAAAAGAATCACCCGCTCTGAAATTGAACCGGAAGAAAAATGGTTAGCTGAAAATGTTTATAATGGATATTTCCAAGGTAGGATTGAAGAAATAGCAATTATTGATAAGTATAAAGATTGATAAAATAAATTATCTTAAACCTACCACAACCTCAGAAATGAAAATATTAGTCTGTCTTGGGTTTTCAGCATTTCGATTTGAAGAAAAAACCAGTTCTCCACCATCTTTTGAGAATACCGGAAAAGAGTCAAAGGTGTCATTGTAGGTAAGGCGCTGTAAATCCTTAGTTTTAATATGTATCACATATAATTCAAAATTGTGGCCAAAAGTGTTGTGCTCGGAATTCCAGTCATCCATGTTGGATGAAAAGACTATATATTCACCATTTGGATGCCAAGAGGGAGCCCAGTTGGTAGCACTGTTGTCTGTCAGCCTGATTTTATGAGAGCCGTCCCTGTTTGCAACATAAATATCCAAAGGAACAGCTTCAATGTATCGGTTTTTTAGATTTTTCATCCATTGTTTTTTTTCTGATTCAGTTTCAGGATACCATCCTCTCCACACAAGTTTTTTTCCATCCGGCGAGTAAAAAGCCCCACCGTCGTAACCAAATTCTTGGGTGATGCGGGTAACATCTGTCCCATCATAATTCATTTCATAGAGATCGATATCTCCATCACGTAAAGATGTAAAAACGATTTTCTCTTCCACGGGATGAACGGTAGCTTCGGCATTATATCCCGGATAATGGGTAAGTTTTTTCAATACATTGTTTTTATCTATACTATAAATTTCAAAGTTCCGGAGGGGCCAGATATATTTGTGAGGATTTGGATGCCTATACACCTCAGGACAATCTGGACCATCATGAAGCGTGGATGAAAAGAAGATTGTTTCGTCATCCAGAGCGTAGTAGGAACAGGTAAAAGCGCCATCAGTTACAGGGAATTCCTGGAGATTCGTGCCCTCACTTGTCATGGTATAAATTTTATCGCACTCATCACCATGTCGTTTGGACTGAAAAACTAAATGCGTATTATTAGAAGAGAAATACGCTTCACCGTTATCTCCGTTAACTGTTAATTGTTTTGCTCCAGCAAGGGAAAAGGATTTGTTTTTTTCGCATCCGCTTATGATTATTAAATAAAAAAATAATCCAATCAGTTTTAGTATAGAGTTATTTTTCATTGAATGGAACCCGGAAAGTATTTAATCTAAAAATTTACTGTTACAGTTTTTTCGTTTTTCCCCCGCATGACCCTCACTTCCACTTCATCTCCTCGATTAAACCCCGACAACCGATGCATGTATTCATAAATATCATCCACGGAGCCACCATTCATTTCAATGATAATATCTCCGTCTTCAAGACCCGCATTAAATGCGGGCTTGTCTTTCAGGATAGCATCAATCCGAAGTCCCCTTGTTTCTGAATAGGTGTAATCCGGCATAATGCCCAGTGTCACCTTAAATCGCTGGCGTTCTTCCTGTATTTTTGGACCCGCTTCCTGGAAGACAAGCCGTTCATCCATGATTGAAAAATGATCTGCAATGGAATAAATTAATTGGGAAATAGATTTCATTCCTCTATAATTAATTTTTTCTGCGTCATCTTCCGGTGTGTGATAATCACTGTGAGCTCCTGTAAAGAAAAACAGGACAGGGATATCGCTCACATAAAAGCTGGAGTGATCCGAGGGCCCATATCCTTCCGGTGAAAAAGAGTGTTTCAGATTGCTTTTAGAAATAATGGTTTCAATTTCTGATTCAAGTCCGACAGCTGTATGTGTTCCACCAATACTGATTATTTTCTCTTTTTTATCCAAACGTCCCACCATATCCATATTTATCATAATCTGAATATTATCATTATCAATAATATTGCTCTTTACAAAATATTTTGATCCCCAAAGTCCCATTTCTTCAGCGCCAAACCCAACGAAAACCAGGCTTCTATTATTGCTATGACTTTTCGAGAATTCTTCAGCCAGTTTCATCATTACTGAAACTCCGGATGCGTTATCATCTGCACCGTTGTGAATCTCATTATTATCAGGTCTTCGGGATCCGGAGTGTTTTCCACCAAATCCTAAATGATCATAGTGAGCTCCAATTACGATGGACTCATCTCGCAACTGTTCATTGCTTCCCGGAAGTCGTCCAACAATATTTTGGGTTTGCACCTTTTTATATGTCACATCAGTTGTAACAGTAATGGTCTGTTTCAGATCCACCGATTTGAACATTTCCTTTGTAAGATTTATGTTATCTTCTAAGGAAGATAAATTCATGCCAATCTTCCGAAAAAGGAAATCCGCAACGCTTCTCTTTACGTGTATTACGGGGATAGTGACATTGGTTTGACTATGGTCATATAGAAGGGGGACTAAATCATCACTTAAGTCAAACTTCACCCCTGATGTAAAAATGACACCACCAGCAGAATGGTCTTTGGCAATCATTACTTTTTTCCGCAATGAGCTGTGTTTTGCGTAGGCCCCATGAGGATTATTACCGTCAGGAGCACCTCTTAAAATTAGTGCCCACTTTCCGGTAATATCTGTGTTTAAATAATCATTCCAAGAAAGGCTGTCATTTTGGAAATTAAATCCATAGCCTACAAATACTATGGGGGCTTTTAAAGTAGTGCTTTGCGAAAAGGATAAGGGAATAAAATCTTTTTCTACAGAGAAATTGAATTGGTCAATAGTTAAGTTGTTATTATACCCCAAAGTTGCATCAGTTATAACATCAAAATATTGAAAACCATCATCTTCCAACAGAGTGAGCCCTGATATTTTAAACTGATTGCGGATGTATTCTGCTGTTTTTCGGCTTCCATTGGTACCAGGGAACCGCCCTTGTAGCTCATCGGAGGCTAAATAACGTACGTGAAATTTGAGGTCCCCATGTACTATGGTTGATATTGGCCCTGTACAATTATTAAGGACTATCAACACAGATGAAATGGCAATTATTATTTTAATATTCATGAGTTAGTTAAGAACAGGTGTTTTATAAGTTTAAATACTATCATTTCAGTGATTATATATCCAAACATATTCAGTTGAGCAGAAACAAATCTGATGAATAGCAAACTGTCTTTGGAGTGAAATCAAAAAGCCCCGTTTATCGGGGCTTTTATTTAAGGAGTAGAGAGTCTCTCTCCTTAATTTAATATAAGATAAATTTTGTTTGTTCCGTTATTAGACAATATGGATTTAATGCATATTCCAAAATAAATGATAAATACGCTATATTTGAACACCTTAAGTCTTAACATTTATTGTCGTATAAATCTACCTGAAAATAGACGAGTCACTTTCCAGCACCGTAAAACTTAAGGAAACAATACTATAGATTATTTATTTTAGGTGGATTCCCTTTTTCCAAGAATATATTACTGGTACCACAGATGTCGTCAAAATTGCAAACACCATTCCCCCAAATGATATTATAGCCATGGACACCATGACCAGGAGAATTCGACATTCACCTGCAAAAACAACAGCCTCCCAAATATCATTATATGTGAGTTAAAAGCTCTAATATATATTTTATTAAAGGAATATTTTATGCATTGAAACAACCCTAACATAAAATATCCCCCCCCCTCTGACGGATTAGTTAAATTAATTTTTCATCTCGAAATTTGAAATATAATTCCCGCCCTACCCAGGCATCTGTGGCAGCATAGAAAATTTGTTTTTTGCTTAGTGTTTTTTGATTCCAGTTTGTTGTTCGTGCCTGTTTAGAAATCCGAAAGCCCAAAAAATATGCCGTTAATCCACGAAGACCATGATGAGGGATTGATGCCCTGCGGGCAAGTTCGCCCAAATCAATAAATCCTCTTGGGGAAAATGGACTCAATTGGTTTAATTCAGATAAATCATACCCTGTTGCTACACCACACTTGAGAATGTTTTTGTTAGACAGGATGCGTTTTAAGGGTTTACAAAACCCAACCTGAGACAATTGAAAAATAAATACTGCTTTTTCCCCTGCAAGTTGAATGAGTGAGGGAAAATGGTGCACTCCTTTTTGAAATGTAGGTCGAGTTTCCGTGTCAAAACCTAGAATATTTTCCTTCTGAAGAAGATCACAGAAAGATTTAACATCCCGAGATGTGTTGATTACAAATATTTTGCCACCATAAGCCTCCAACGGCAAAGCATTGATTTCCTCTTTTTCAAGTTTTTTGGAAAAGGTCATATTCAATCTAATATGTTAACTAACTATATCGAATTATTTAAAGGAGAATGAATACAATGAAATTTTTATTCTAATGATACCGGTCAATTCGTCAGTTTAATAACAAATTTGTAAAAATACGGTATGTCCTTCGGTTGTTAAAATAGATTTGGATTGAAAGAAGCGAGCGATATCACCTACCACCCCACTTTTTATTGAAATAGTGGATTTTTCAGACTTTTATTTATGGCGAAAGATAATTCTCCCTCTGGATAAATCATAAGGAGACACTTCAAGTGTGACCATATCCCCGGGAAGGATTTTTATAAAGTATTTTCTCATTTTTCCGGATACATAACTTAGAACCTCATGATTTTCACCTCCGATTTCGATTTCTACACGAAACATGGAGCTTGGAAGCGCTTCCTTTATGATACCATCAATGGTGATGGGTTTTTCCTTAGCCACTATTTTCCTTTCTAATTAGTACATTAAAAATTATTTTCAAAGTTTACTCTATCTTTATCAACAAGACTACCAATGAAAACAGCAATTTAAAGTTCACGTAATATATTCTTCTATTGTAAAATTTTAAGGGAAAACACACCTAACATCTTTCCAGGGTGTATTTTTGCTGTTTAGTAAACTTTATAATATACTGAAAATTACAAACATTTCTCCTTCTAAATTATTTCATCTGTAACCTTCCCCCTTTTTTATTATTCTAAATAATCCTTGAGTACATTTAATTTAATTTTTTAAAGGTCCAGAAAAAATATTACTATTTAAATTTTGTATATCCTTAGAGATAAAATATTTTAATTTCCCGAATGATTTCTGTACCATATAGAATAATGGTAGCACTGGCTGCACGAGGAGACGAACGACCAGTTATAAAACAAGCCGCTCTGTACGCTAAAAAGTTTAACGCACATTTAATTGCAATCCACGTAAATCAACCTGCCTTGAGCCAGCCGAAGGGTGCTGTTGACCAAAAGTTGACCAAAGCTGATATTCAAGACAGATTTATTAAATATGGTTTTGAGAATATTTTGGATGATATTGAAATCATTATTGAATATGGTGAAAGTATATCCAAAATAATAAATAAATATGCCCACGATATAGATCTGATTATTCTTGGACATAGGAAACAGACTAATTTTAGGTCCCGGATTATGGATTCCATTGATGAGGGGATCTCAAACATAGCGCCCTGCCCCGTTTTGGTTGTACAAAAGAATTGATATTCAAAATCCACTTGTCTAAATAGAACTAAAGTACATCATGGAACACTCCAGCGCTTTCATTCCCATCATCGTATTTTTGGTCGTTTATATTGCCATAACATTTGATTTGGTAAATAAAGCAGCCGCAGCCCTTGCAGGAGTTGGTGTTCTTGTCGTTTCCCATGTCCTTACTGAACACCAAGCGGTTGAATTTATTGATTTTGAAACACTTATGCTTCTTACAGGAATGATGATTCTTGTGAATTTGATTAAACAATCGGGATTTTTCACAATTATATCTGTAAGAATAGCTGAATTCACCAAAGGGAACCCCGTAAAGATTTTGTGTTTATTTTCAGTTGTTACGGCTCTTATGTCCGCCTTTCTTGATAACGTAACCACTGTCCTAATTGTTATTCCTATTATTATTGAACTCACCCGCGGAATGGGATTGAACCCCAAAAATTATGTACTAAGCCAAGCGATTATTTCAAATGTAGGCGGAACCGCAACGCTTATAGGAGACCCACCGAATGTGATCATTGGGTCTAAGGTTGGGCTCTCATTTAATCAATTTATTGTGAATTTGACACCTGTGGTCATCCCAATATTTATTATTGTGCTCGGATACATCTGGTACATTAACAGAGTCGAGTTCAAACCCATAAACACCAGTATGGTAAAATTAGTTTCAGTGGAGCTTCTCTTGGAGAAAATTCGATTTGAATTTTCGAATGTAAGGGTTGATCAAAACCTGATGATTAAAAGTATAGCGTGCCTCATGCTTGCCATTCTTCTTTTTGTCACCCAGACGCTCACAGGGATGGCTCCGGGAGTTGTAGCACTTGGGATGGCAATGATATTATTAATTATATCCAAAGCAAATGTGGAGCATGTATTGGAAGAAGTGGAATGGAGTACTCTATTATTTTTTACAGGACTTTTCATTCTGGTGGGAGCGCTGGAGGAATACGGTGTGATTGATTGGATTGCTCATAACGTGTTTATGAATGTTGGTGACAATCCCTACGTTATTGTGTTAATGGTTTTATGGGTTTCGGGAATTGCCTCGGGATTTCTGGATAACATTCCTTTTACCATCACCATGATACCCATTATCCAGCTGATGCTTGAGAGCAATCCCATCCCAAATAATATTCTTTGGTGGGCCCTTGCCCTGGGTGCCTGTTTAGGTGGAAATATTACGATGATTGGTTCATCGGCCAATATTATCTCGGTGGGGATTGCTAAAAAATACGGAGTGGAAATATCATTTATAGACTTTATGAAGAAAGGATTGATAATCACGCTGATTTCCTTGGTTTTGTCATCTGTGTATCTTTTGATCTATCTGAAATTATCATTATGAGTACAATAGATCAGAAAATTTTGGACAGCCTGTTCAGGGATATTGTCAAATTTTATTCATCATCCCAAACCAGCCTAATAACACTTAGAGCGATAATTAAAGCAGTAAAGTTCCTCGAATGCGAGGATGATATGTTTCGTGTCCAGATTAGGGAGGTCTGTAAAATCATCACAAACAGCCAGCCTCGTATGTTTCCCATTGATAATCTGATTATCCTTTTGGAACATGAATTGAAAAAAAATAGTTATTTCGAGAATAAGAATATATCTGTCAAAAAATCAGGCACCATTGAAATTATTGAAGATTTAATTACCCGACTGAATTATGATATGAGGGAATTAGCAAATCAGGGTCTTGACCATATCACTGACGGGGATTTTATTGTTCTCCATGCCGTTGAAGAACCTGTGGAACTGTTATTACCTGAAGCGAAAAAAATGGGCAAGGAATTTGAAGTGCTGATTCTGAGACAGGAGTCTGTAAAGACTAACCGGGTTATTAAGATTATGGAGGAAAACCAGATTAAATTTACTGTTATACCCGAGTGGGACCTGATTCATACTTTTGATAAAGTGACCAAACTTTTTATCGGAGCTTATGCAATTACAGCTGATGGAAGATTTGTCAGTGACAGCGGCACATCAAATATTGTGAGTGAATGTTATATTCACAAATTACCCATTTATCTTTTTGCTCCGATTTTGGAGATCACACCCACCGTTTCGGATAATCAGAACCTCTATCTGAAAGAAGAGTCTCAATATGCCAGCGGGGTGGACTATACCCTGATTTCACATTCATGTGACATTGTCAATTTAGATCTTGTAAACCATATCATTACAGACCAGGGAGAGATCAGTAAAGAGAAACTTAAAGGATATTGCATTGTTTGAGTATTAACAATAATATAATACGACGACCTCTTATTTTTAGTCTAATAGTATTAAGCGGTTGTAGCAAAATAAAACTGCAGAACATCACATCTGAAGAAATCCAAAAAATTGTTCAATCGAAAAACACCAATCATGCTGTTATGCTGAATTTTTGGGCTACGTGGTGCAAACCCTGCGTTGCAGAATTTCCTATGATCGTAGATATAGCTCATGAACATGAAAATAACCTTTCAGTATATTTTATCAGTGTGAACTGGCTGGATGAAAGGGAAAAAGTAAGAGTGTTCCTGAAAAAACAAGGTGTGGATTGGCAATCATTCATTAAGAATGAAAAAGATCAGAATTTCATAAATGGTGTTACCCGGGAATGGACCGGTGCTGTTCCTTTTACGATTGTGTATGGAAAATCATCCGGAAATATTGTAGATTTTTGGGAAGGAGAACGTCCCGAAACACGGTTCAGGTCTGCTATAATCAAAGCAATTAATTCATAGGTATAATTATGAAAAACATGGTCAAAGTATTCTCATTATTCATTGTTTTCAATCTTTCAGCTGAGGAATTAAAACTGGGGGCTGCCCTGCCATTGGCAGATGTAAAAATGGATGGAATAAGCGGTAAAAATATTTCCCTCAATGACGCAAAAGGCGATAGCGGTCTACTTGTAATATTTACTTGTAATACTTGTCCTTGGGTCATCGCCTGGGAGAACCGATATGTTGAACTGGAAAATGTATATAAATCAAAGGGCGTGGGCATGATAGCTGTTAATTCAAATGAGAAGCAGTTTGATTCAGTGGACAGCATGGAAGAAATGAAGCTTCATGCTGAAGAGAAGGGATATAATTTTTATTATACTATGGACCGAGGATCAAATCTTGCGCATAAATTTGGTGCTACACGCACTCCGCACGTATTTCTTTTTAATAATAAAGATAAACTTGTTTATCGTGGTGCTATTGATGATAATGCCAGAAAGCCTAAAAAAATTGAAAATACTTATCTTGCTGATGCTATAGATAACATGCTTGCAGGAAAATCCATTGATCCAGCCTCTACTAAAGCGCTTGGATGTTCAATTAAATTCAAGAATTAGATTTATGTCAAAATCGCCATTGACTGAAGAATTTTAGCGAATGATTCAATAAGATAAAAGATTATTATAAAACAGGGAGATTTTTGACTAGGGAATTTGGATGTAGAATTTATGTTTGATTTCTTTATAGAAAAGATTGGTGGATATTTTTTAGAGACGTATACAATGTTGCACTTATTAATTAAATCCAAGAAACAAAAAACCCCGCTAAGCGGGGTTTTTTTATTACACCAAATGATTGACTAATCAATGAGTGAGATATCTGCTGCTTTGTTCCCTCTATCAGTTTCTGTTACATTGAATTCTACCTTATCTTCATCTCTAACATAAATACCGTTGGTTAGTCCTGTTTCGTGAAAAAAATAATCAACACCATCATCTCCAGTGATAAAACCATATCTTTTCTTTTTATTGTAAAATTTTACTTTTCCATTTTGCATTGTTTACCTCCCATTGAATATGAATTGCTTTTTTAAGGCCGGAAATTTACTGACAACATCAATTAGTAAACACAAATGTTTTTTTTTACATAAAACAACTTTGATGGTAATATGTTATAAATAAGCAACAATATAATAAGTCATCGATCATATTGAATATTGTCATTTAAGGTTACTAAACACCTAACCATTCCTAATTAGTTTTTTCAATGAGACACGCGTAGTTAGACTCATAAATACAGTACACCTCGCAAATAAACGGGGATTTCCGAGGGACTCACCTGTTGTGGGCGATGAGGGACTTGAACCCCCGACTTCTACCATGTGAAGATAGCGCTCTAACCAGCTGAGCTAATCGCCCTTTTTTATTGGGAATTTTCTAAATTCTCTTGCAAATTTACATATTGAATAAGGGTAAAACAATGTCATTGGCCAATACTAAAACCGGAATTAAGCACACAGAAGTGGTGAATGAGTTTCTTCTTGTAAAATGGACGGATGGTTCAGAGACAGTCATTCTATTAAAAAATTTGCGGGAGAACTGCCCATGCGCATCCTGTGCGGGAGAAACAGATGTATTAGGGAATATCTATAAAGGACCGACGCAGGAAATGAATAAAAACAGCTACAGGATCATGTCCATCAATCCGGTAGGATATTACGGGATACGTCCTATTTGGACTGACGGGCATAATACGGGAATTTATACATTTGATCTTCTGAAGTCCCTGGAAGAAGGATAAATAATTATCATCGAATACCGATGAAGAAATTGGCCCTATTTTTTTTTCTGATTGTGGTTTTGGTCCCCGGATGTGTGGAGCATTTTATTTTAATAAATGTTCAGCCGGGAGGTGGCTACACACTGGAATTTATTTCACGGGGAGATTCAACAGATGTGTTTAATGATGATTTTTCTCATCCTACTGCAGGAAAGCGCTGGACACAGCATGTTTGGACTGAAAAATCTGAGAACGATACAACCTGGATCATGGAAACCCGGGGATATTTTGAACTGGGAGATAAATTTGTTTCATCACATGATGCCATAGGCACTCTTTTTCATCCTGTTGAAATTGAGATTAAAAAACGTTGGGTTTCCACTCTCTATACTATCAGACACACCTTTAAAGGCAGGGAAATTCATAGAAAATACCCTCGCTTGGGAGAATCATTGGAAGAGTCGGCAGGCTCTGATTCCGTGGAGTGGATTACTGAATCATTTGTATATATTATTTCTTCCGCCCTGAAAGATATGGAAAAGCAGGGATACCCGGAGCTGACGCCATTTATCATAGAACGGATGACAACTCATATCCGTAATTATGCCGAGCGGATTAAATCGAAAAGACTGATTGCGGAGATCAGCGGCGAACGTAACGCTTTTCTGAAAATATTGTTTAAGCCGTTTGCTGATGATTTACAGAATTCATTTTATGAAAATCTCGATGATGCCATGCATCCGTATGAGGAAGAATTGCGCATCACGACAGGTCTTCAGGATGATAAATTTCATTTTCATCTTACCATGCCAGGGCTATTGACCCGTTCAAACGCGGATACATTGGCAGGGGACACATTGAAATGGGAGTTTGAACTTGGTGATTTTGCTGGTGATGACTATATTATGGAAGCCGTTTCGGTTATATATAAAACCAAAGCGATCCAGAGAATTGCTGTGCTTGTCATCCTTGCGAGTTTGTCGTTATGGCTGTTTTTATGGATTTTCGTTTTTCGGAAGTCATAAATTAATACTATAGATTGGAGTTTTCCACAAACCTATAATGAATGATTTGGAAAAAATAAAAACCGATTTTATTGGATTAAACACTACCTATTCCACGGTAGATAATAAAGATATTCGTCGTGTGTTTCTGGACTCCACCGCTTCCACTCTTATGATGAAAGCAGCCTACAAAGCGATGGAATCATTTTATGATCATTATGCAAACACCCATAGTTTATTATATTTTTCTGCAAAGATATCCACCCGGGAATATCACTGGGCGCATGACCGTGTGCTCTCTTTTTTGAAGGCAGATCCGAATGATTACACCTGCTTTTTTACCGGTAGTGGCACCACAGCAGGAATAAACCGTCTCGCCCGTGTTTTTCGTAATTATCGGCAGAAACGAAATAAAGTTCTGGTCTCCCTTATGGAACATCATTCCAATGATCTTCCCCACCGTAAACATGCAGGAGAAGTGATTCACATCCCCTTAAATAATTTTGGTAGAGCAGCAGGATGTATTAGTTTGGAAGAAATAGAAAAAAACCTAAAGGAAAATGAATCCCAAATTAATTATGTTGCTGTCACAGGAGTGAGCAATGTCACTGGGATTATCAATCCCATTTACGATATTGCCGAGTTGGCCCACTCACACGGAGCATTAATCATTGTTGATGGAGCGCAAATGGTTTCTCATTTACCGGTAAAAATCTCTGGGCATAAAAATCCTGCTAGAAATTTGGATGCGTTTGTCTTTTCCGGTCATAAAACCTACGTTCCTGGATCGCCAGGAGTGGTGGTCTGCCGCAAGGATATTTTAAAATCTATAGAGCCTGAAGAGGTCGGCGGAGGTATGGTGGACAGGGTGTTTGTTGATCGGTATGAGGTGACTAACAAGTTTCCTGACAGAGAAGAAGCCGGGACCCCAAACATTCCCGGAGCAATTGGTCTGGCAGCAGTACTGGAGATTTTGGATAAATTGGGAATGGATATCGTCCAGAATGAAGAAACTGAGTTGATCAAATATGCCTTGACCGAGCTAAAGAAAATTCCTGAGATTCATATTTACGGAGAAACAGATATGGATGTATGTCCCCGGGCAGGATCAATCTCATTTAATGTGACCGGTATGGATCACGGACTGACTGCAGCAATTTTGAATGACTATTTCAATATTGCTGTGAGAAATGAATGTTTTTGTGCTCATCCTTATGTAAAGGAAATGATCATTGATGATTTGCTGGATTTTACTTCCGAGTTTGAGGATGAAAATTTTGAGGAGGAAGTTTTCTTAAAATCCGGAATGGTAAGGGCCTCTGTGGGACTTTATAATACACGACAAGATATAGTCAATCTCATTTCAGCATTGAAAAATATTATCTCTAATAAAGATAAATTGTCTTCACATTATCAGGCAGATTCATTAGGAAATTATTTTCACTCATCATTTCATTCGAACAGCCTCAATAGATTTTCCACAGCGTCTTTTATCCAATCATATTGGGATACCCATTCACACTCTGATTAGTAAAAAGTAAAGAGTGAAGTAAGCTCCTCTTTCACAAATTAATTTAAATTGTCAATTAATAATTTTTCTCCAACGATAATTTTTGTTTTAGATATGGGCTTGATTGTAAGTAGAACTTTTAATGGAAACCATTCAGAAAAAAATAAACTCCCTTCGGAAAAAGGTTAATAACCATAATTATCGTTATTATGTTCTGGATGACCCCCTCATCTCAGATTCTGAATACGATGATCTTTTACGGCACCTTAACACGCTGGAAAAAGAAAACCCTAAACTGATTACTCCCGATTCCCCCACACAGAGAGTCGGCGCTGAACCTTTGTCTAAATTCAAAACGTTGACCCACACTATCCCTATGCTATCATTAGAAAATGCCAAGAACAAAGAAGAAATAATTGCTTTTGATGAACGGGTAAAAAAAGGACTAGAAACAGATAAACATATAGAATACATGGGCGAACCCAAATTGGACGGACTGGGCGTTGAAGTTGTATATAAAAACGGTTTATTCAGTCATGGTTCTACCCGGGGAGACGGAGTGACAGGTGAGGATATTACATTAAATTTACGCACGATTCGTAGTTTACCCTTAAAATTGAGAGAAGAAGATATCCCGGTTCCGAACCTGTTAGAAGTGCGGGGAGAGGTTTTTATAGCAAAGGACGATTTCAGTGAACTAAACTGTGTTCGACAGGAGAAGGAAGAGCCACTGTTTGCCAATCCAAGAAATGCCGCCGCTGGAAGCCTCCGGCAACTGGACCCATCAGTTACGTCTCAACGACCATTGTCAATATTTTTTTACCAGCTGGGGATGGCGGAAGGAATTTTATTTGAGTCACAGAATGAATTTATTGAGTGTGCAAAAAAATGGGGACTCCCGATAAATCCCCACGTAAAACAACTGTATGGAATTAACAAATCGGTTATGTATTATGAGGAAATGGAATTAATGCGGAACAATCTCCCCTATGAAATAGATGGGACGGTATTAAAGGTAAACTCTTTTCGCCATCAGGATATATTAGGAACCCGAAGCCGATCCCCGCGCTGGGCAATTGCAGGTAAATTTAAGGCACAGCAGGCAACATCAGTCATTCTTGATATCGATGTTCAGGTGGGAAGAACAGGAGCGGTTACACCTGTAGCCCGATTGAAGCCTGTGGAGGTTGGCGGTGTGACCGTTTCTAATGCAACCCTCCATAATCAGGATGAAATTAAAAAAAAGGATATTCGTATTGGAGATACGGTGTTTTTAGAACGTGCCGGAGATGTCATCCCAAAAGTGGTGAAAGTTGTATTGGAGAAACGACCCCCAGAAAGCATACCCTTTGTTTTTCCAAAGAAATGTCCTGTATGTAGTCAGTCCTTATTCAAGCCTGAAGACGAAGCGGTTTACCGGTGTCAGAATGTTTCCTGTCTGGCGCAGGTCAAGGGCAGGATTCAGCATTTTACCTCCAAAAACGCACTGGATATTGAAGGGTTTGGGCAGAAGCTCGTGGAACAATTTGTCGATGAAGGTCTGTTGAAATCAGTGGACGGGATTTATTCCCTTAAACAAGAAGACCTTGTAAAGCTGGAAGGAATGGGAGAAAAATCAGTTGATAATTTACTGGAAGAGTTAGAAAAATCAAAAAACACAACATTTTCACGATTTTTATTTGGTCTCGGAATACGGAACGTTGGCGAGCATCTGTCCAGAGTTTTTTCCAAAGAATTCCAAGGTAACTTTGAAAAATTCATGAAAGCTGATGTTGAGAATTTAGCGGCTATTCATGAGGTGGGCCCTATCGTAGCCGAATGTGTGGTTCGGTTCTGGGAGAACCCCGAAAACTGCTCTATGGTAAATGCTTGTTTTTTGGCGGGAGTCACACCTAACAAAGATATTGAGACCTTGAATAATTTACATTTTGATGGAAATATATTTGTATTTACAGGCACCTTGGAACAGTTTTCCCGTAGTAAAGCAAAAGAAATGGTTGAAAAATTTGGGGGTCGAGCTTCAGAATCAGTCAGCAAAAACACCGACTATGTTATAGCGGGACCAGGCGCGGGTTATAAGAAGAGAAAAGCTAAAGAGTTGGGTATAGACATATTGACTGAGGAAGAATTTTTTAAACTGATGAAGATATAATATTTATATTTTTGATTTCACCCCTGTAAAGTAACCACCAAACCCCTCTTTTTTAATTTTACTGTAGGGTTAATTTCCCTGCACAAAAAGGAAATCCAAACATGATGAACATTAATGAAATAATTGAAGATATCGTTTTATTGAAACTGGAAAATTTTGAGCCACTGAAGGACTTAGGGATCATCCAAAAATCCCTCTTTGCCAAAATTCTCGGTTATGATGAACATGGTGTTTGGATACACCATCCGAAATTCCAGGTGGCAGACGTTCAGGAAGGTAAACAGATAAAATCTATCAAAGCCCCTAAAACTCGTGAGGTGGAAGCCTCTGTACTGATTCCTTGGGGATTTATCGTGTCCATTGTTCATTTTCCGGGAGAGCAAGGGTTTGATTTTCCTAATCCTTTTGAAAAACATATTGGGTTCGAAACTGACGACGAATGACCTCTCCTGCAATTTGCATAAAGGACCTGAAAAAGTCCTATAATGGGACCCGCGCTCTTGATGGTGTAAGCTTGGAAATAGGCGACGGGCAGTTTTTCGGGCTCCTGGGACCCAACGGTGCTGGGAAGACCACCACTATCAATATTTTGTCCGGCTTGGTGTTAAAAGATAGGGGCAGAACAGAAGTGTTCGGAAGGGATACGGTGAGAGATTTTCGCATTACCCGGTCAAAGATCGGCATTGCCGCCCAGGAACTTCCCCAGGATTGGTTTTTCCCTATTGAAACACTCCTATATTTTCAGGCAGGGTATTATGGTCTTACCAGAAAAAAAGCTAAACCTAACATTGAAAAACTCCTAAAACGACTTGGATTGACAAAAAAGAAGGAGGCCCGCCTGCGACAGCTTTCTGGTGGGATGAAACGGAGATACCAGCTTGCCAAGGCACTGGTTCATGATCCGGGGATTGTAATTTTAGATGAACCTACTGCAGGTGTGGATGTGGAATTTCGTCATGATATGTGGAGGCTGTTCAAGGAACTGCATGAGGAAGGAAAAACCATTCTGCTTACAACACACTATATTGAAGAGGCAGAGATGCTCTGTGAGGATGTTGCGATTATTGACGAAGGAAAAATTATTTCTCAGGGGAAACCGGAAGAGTTAACAAAACAATCAGGGAGAGCAGGAATCACTATCCAATTCACAGGATGGGATGAATCCATGAAAAATGCTCTAAATGAATATACTTACACTATTGTGGATAACCGTCTTCATTTTACCGTGGAGGACCCTGAAGAATCCCTCCCAGAAATAATAAATATTCTCAGCAGAAAAGGGTGTCATGTCCAAAACATAAAAACGGATAAAACTACACTGGAAGATGTCTTCCTTTCATTAACCGGCAGGGGGATCAAAGAGGATACAGGTTCATGAACTGGATTGGTATGTGGACACTAACAAAGCGGGAAGTAGGACGGTTTTTTTCCGTGTACCGCCAGACAGTCCTTCCGGGACTCATCACCACAACGCTCTATATTCTTATTTTTGGTTTTACTCTTCAGAAACGTATCACAGAAATTGATGGATTCCCTGAAATATCTTATACGCTCTTTATTCTACCAGGACTCATGATGATGAATACCCTGACAAACGCTAGTTCTAACTCCTCATCTTCCATGCTTCAGATGAAACTGCTTCAGCAGCTTCCTGACATCCTCACTGCTCCTCTGTCCAGTCTTGAAATTTCTATGGCCTACATTATCGGAGGTACCGTGAGAGGGTTTGTCAATGGAGTGCTTGTTCTTCTTCTCGGGGTTCTTCTTGTGGGAATGCCTGTGGTCAGTCCCATTCAGACCTTAGGATTTCTCTTTATTGTTTCATGGGCATTCTCAAGCATGGGGTTGTTTTTAGGACAAATGGCAGATTCTTGGGATGAATTAGCCACGATGCAGAATTTCTTCCTTACCCCTCTCAGTTTTCTGGGCGGAATATTTTATTCTATCCAAATGCTCCCTAATTGGGCACAGACATTGAGCTTTGTGAATCCTATTTATTATATGATTAATGGTCTTCGATATACTGTTTTGGGAGTCAGCGACTCACCGCCTGAGATTAGTTTCATTATGGCACTTATCATGACAATCCTGTTTACATGTGCCGCTGTTCTATTGATGAAAAGTGGTAAGAAAATAAAATCCTGAGAAATTTCTGAAGGGAATTAATTGAAACGCCTAACACTATATTGCAATCGGATTCTGGTTTATTTATTTTTAACGAAAGACCCTGTTCAACATTCCTGCCAGTCTTATTCCTCCTTGCAATAATCTCAGTTCAAGAAGGGTTTTATTCTGAAAAAAATAATCCCATTGTAGGTTATCATTATCATATTTGTATGCCTGATTTCTCCATTTCTGGGATTCAGAGATGATATCAAATACATTTACTTTCATCCATTCAAGTTTTTTTTCATCCGCTAATTTCAGAAGAAGATAATCTCCGTATTCAGTGTAACCAAGTTTTTGGTGGTTAATCATTTCGGTGTCCCACACCGCATGGAGATTTGTACTTTTTCCAAACCATTTTACATTCACATCGTTACCACCCCTGTCTGTTCCATTGCCTACATGTAGAGGTTGATGTAGGTCGCCAACAAGATGAACCAGAAATTTCAATGCGATCTCATTCTCAGATTGGGTGCCGCTTCCGGATTTTAATAAAGTTAAAAATTCCTGTACTTTTTCTACTGCTCTCCCGGATTGTTTTCCCTCTTTAAATTGTTCCCCGTCAGGAACAGTTGTCCAGTGCCAGTCATATGCATGGTCCCATTCCGGGTCAGATTTAATTTCATCTGCCCATGTGCTGACCATTGATAAACTTGTATTGCCCAAAATATAGGTTACGCCTTGTCTTGCATTTTCGGTGAGAAATTGTTCTGCTATGTAGCCTACAATACGGTGCCCTGTCTTTCCCCAACCAAAAAGAACTGACAGAAAAAACGGAAAACAAATAAAGATTTGTTTTATCATATTATTTATTTCAATGGATAGGGTATAAAAGCAAAAATAGT
>CAZBBE010000016.1:0-17999 GCA_964489755.1 uncultured bacterium
TAGCGCCATTTCATATGTGGTCTCCCGATGTTTATCAAGGGGCCCCCACAACAGTAACAGGATTTCTTTGTACCGCACCAAAGGCTGCCGGTTTCGGTGCATTGCTGAAAGTATTTATGGTTGCGTTCCCGGAAATTTTTTCCGAATGGAAAAATCTCTTTTGGGTCTTAGCTGCACTAACTATGACCGTTGGAAACATTTCTGCACTGGTACAATCCAATGTAAAGCGGATGCTTGCATTTTCCAGTGTTTCACATGCGGGGTATTTGGTCATGGGAGTACTGGTCAAGGATGTTTCGGGCATTTCTGCGATATTATTCTATTTAGTAGTCTACTCTGCTATGAACATCGGTGCTTTTGCAATCATATCATTGGTGGAAAAAGATGAGCAAGAGATAACATTCAAAAATTTTAGAGGCATGGCTTCAATAAATCCTTTGCTTTCAGTTGCGATGGCATTATTCATGATTTCATTGGCTGGATTTCCACCCACTGCTGGATTTATCGCAAAATATGGACTTTTTTCAGCGGCCATAGCAAAAGGTTATATTTGGTTGGTGGTTATTGCTGTTCTTAATACACTTGTTTCTTTTTACTATTATTTTCGCATTATTGTAAATATGTATATGCGAGATGAAAAAGAAAGTTTACAACCGTCAACGGGATTGCTTACAGCAGGACTTATAGCCTTGCTCGTTGCCGCTGTATTTTTACTTGGAATAACTCCCGGATATCTTTTGGAAATCACATTTGATGTAGCCAGTGGTGTTTCCTGATATTTCAAATTAAATATGGTACCGCACTGGACCAAACTAGGATTTTAAAATTTTAATAATGATCGCTGATGATAGGAATACGTAGGACAAATAAACAAAACCAAAAGTTGAAAGCCCAACTTCTGTTGGGCTTTTTGGTCTTATGGACCGGATGCAGTGCACCACGGGAAATTATCAATTTTACGGGAAATACCATGGGGACGACTTTTGCGATCAAGATCATTTCGTCTAAATCATTTAATAGTTACCAAAAATTGGAAATAGGTATAGATTCAATTTTGGAGAAAGTTAATCAACAGATGTCCATCTGGGATCCAAACAGTGAAATTTCCAAGTTTAATCGAAATAAGTCTATAGATCCCATTTCGGTCTCATCACAATTATTTGAAGTGGTTGAAAGAGCTATTTCAGTCTCAGAAAAGACAAACGGGGCATTTGATATCACAGTTTATGATCTCATGGGTTTATGGGGGTTTGGGCCAGACCCCAAAAGTGGGATTCCAACCGATGAAGAAATAAAAATAGTTCTCACCAATACTGGTTGGGAACAGATTAAATTAATAGACAATAGCATAAAAAAACTGAATCCAAATGTAAAAATAGATCTTAATGCAATTGCAAAAGGATATGGTGTTGATCAAATATTTAATTTTATCAGAAGTTTAGGGTATATGGATATCTTTGTTGAAATTGGTGGTGAATTACGGTGTTCAGGAAAGAATCGATGGAACAAACCTTGGCGTGTGGGAATTGAAAATCCAGATTTAATTGGTACCCCTCTTCGAGAATTGTCTGGTGTAATTAACGTGGAGGATAGGTCCATGGCTACATCCGGTAATTATCGGAATATTTTAAATATAGGAGGTGAAATTATAGGCCATACAATCAGCACAAAATTAGGAAAGCCTATACAGACGAATGTTATATCTGTCACTGTGCTGGCAGAATCCTGTATGATGGCTGATGGTTGGTCCACAGCACTCATGATTATGGATTATGAATCTGGGAAAGAATTGATCCGATCTGAAAAAGATTTGGACGTCATCTGGATTATAGAAAGAAGCGATGCCTCCCGTAGATTCGGTATTACAAAAGAAATAAAGATAGAAGATTCAATTTATGAAATAATAAAGTAGCAGAATCTACTTTATTAATCTTCAATCATGGTTCCATTTTACAAGAGAATCAATGTAATTTTTGGACTACAAAAAAACGAATACGGTAGATATGTCCAAACATAAGATATTCAGTTTTATTTTAGCAATGTTTCCTGTTTTAACATTAGCAGGAGATATTGGTCACGGTACCGCACCCCATTTAGATGGCAGTATTGAAAACTTAGCTATTTATTGGATAGTTCCATTTATTGGGATTCTCCTTTCTATTGCGATATTTCCATTGATCTGGCCAAAAATCTGGCACCACCATTTTGGAAAAATTTCACTATTCTGGGTGATTTCTTTGATTATTCCATTCCTTCTAAAGGAAGGTTGGGAAATTACTCTCTATGAGCTAATGCACGTAGGATTGCTGGAATATGCACCGTTTATAATCCTGCTGCTGGCACTGTTTACTATATCTGGAGGTGTGAGATTGACAGGCTCATTGGTCGGTACACCGATAATAAATTCGCTCATTCTATTGATTGGAACCGTATTGGCAAGCTGGATGGGGACGACAGGTGCAGCGATGCTTCTTATTCATCCCTTAATAAAAGCAAATTCATGGCGACAACATAGAGTTCATATCATTGTTTTCTTTATTTTCCTTGTAGCTAATATTGGAGGTTCCTTAACCCCATTGGGAGACCCGCCACTATTTCTTGGATTTCTTAAAGGTATAAATTTTTTTTGGACCACGAAAGCCATGTTCATGCCAATGTTGTTTATGGTGGTTTACCTACTGGTAATTTTCTTTGCGTTGGACACCTATTTTTATGGTAAAGAGTTTCACCCGGAACCTAATGACCAAGAGTTGAAAAAACTGGGGCTGGAAGGATCTTTCAATTTAGTATTATTGGCTGGTGTACTTGGTGGAGTTCTTCTATCTGGATTCTGGAAACCTGGAATTCACTTTGAGATCTATCATGTTCATATGGAATTACAAAATCTAATCAGGGATGGGTTCCTTCTTGGGCTGACCTATATCAGCTGGAAAATGACAGCACAATCGATTCGTGGAGCTAATGATTACACTTGGTTTCCGATAGTAGAAGTTGCAAAACTATTTGCAGGAATCTTTGTTACTCTTATTCCTGCAATTGCCATTTTGAAGGCAGGAACCCATGGTGCTCTATCTATGGTATTAGACTCTGTTTCCAATGATGCAGGTCCAGTGAATATTATGTATTTTTGGCTTACTGGGATTCTATCCAGTTTCTTAGATAATGCACCCACATATCTAGTATTCTTCAATACTGCAGGTGGAAACCCGGTTGCATTAATGGGAGAATTGCACACAACCTTATTAGCAATTTCTTTAGGAGCGGTCGCTATGGGAGGGCTTACCTATATTGGGAATGCACCAAATTTTATGGTGAAGTCTATTGCTGAAGAAACAGGAATCAGTATGCCTTCATTTTTTGGCTATATGATGAAATATTCAATTCCTATTTTGATGCCTATTTTTATCATAGTTTCACTTATATTTTTCTGATGAGAATCACAAAAGTAACCACAAAAACAGGTGATAAAGGGACGACCAGATTGGGAACGAATGAAATAGTTTCAAAATCCAGTTTAGAAATCCATGTTTTGGGAGACTTGGATGAATTATCATCCGTGTTAGGACTGGTCAAAGTTTCCGGGCAAACTGAGGAACTCAAATCTAATATTGAGAACATCCAAAATGATCTATTTAATATGGGCGGAGAAGTGTCTTTGGGAAATAGTGGTGATGAATTATTAAAGGCAGAAAAGATTGATTTTTTGGAAAAAGAAATCGAATCCGTCAATGAAAAATTACCCCCATTAAAAGAATTTCTCCTTCCGGGAGGAAATAAAATATCTGCAAAAATCCATCATGCCCGTTCAGTATGTCGTAGAGCAGAACGGACCTTAGTAGCACTCATGGAAAAGAAAATATGCCGTGATATCTGGCTTCAATACTTGAACCGTCTTTCGGACTATTTGTTTGTTTTGGCTCGGCAGTCAGGCAGGGGCAAAGGTCAATCAGAGCGATTGTGGAAAAGAGATTGAACTTGGATTCTAAATGACCCAATGATTTTGTTGGCAGTATAGTGGTTTATTGGTTTTTTAACACTAAATTGATTGTTTATTTACTAAATTGAATCAATGAATTTGAACCGATATAAATCTGTTTTAAAGGATGTTAACCGGGTTGCTCTCACTACTCATGAAAATCCTGATGGAGATGGATTAGGCTGTGCTGTAGCAATGTATCATTTTTATAAGGATAAGAAAAAAGACTGTAAAATTATTCTTCCTTCACAATTACCTACTGAATATAAGTTTTTCGAAAAGGGTTTTATGTTCCATGAATATTCGAGCAAAAATTTGGATTCATGGTTAAAGGATGTTGATTTAATAATTGTTTTTGATGTTGGAGATAGCCGAAGATTGAGAGAAATCGGAAAAGCAATTCAATTGTTTAAATTAACTTCCTTGAATATTGATCATCATGCTTTAATGGATGAATCTGCATTTACTTATAATCTCGTGGATACTCAAGCTGCGGCTACAGGTGAGATTGTTTTTGATATTTTAGATCAATGTTTTTCTCACAATTTTACAAAAGATATTTGTGAAGGTATTTTTGCGGCGATTATGACAGATACCGGATCTTTCAAATACAGTAATACCAATATCCATTGTCATGAAATCGCCATCGAATGTTATAAAGCAGGTGTAGATACAAGTTATATTTATCAACAGGTGTATGAGAACAGCACAAAAAGCCGTATAAAATTACTGGGAACCATATTACAACAGTTACATTATGAATTAGAAGGTGAATTAGCCTGGTTCATTGTAAATAAAACCACCATGAGAAATTGTGAGGCCAATGTTAAGGATGTTATTGGATTCTCTGATTTTGTCCGTACGATAAACGGAGTGGAAGTTGCAATGATGATCTTGGAAGCGGGAAAGGACAAATGCAGGGTCAATTTCAGATCAAAAGGAAAATATGTAGTGAATGAAATGGCAAAAACTTTGGGCGGAGGAGGCCATCCCTTTGCTGCTGGAGTAAAAATCAGTGAGTCAATAGATAAAGCAATTCCCAATATTTTAGATGTTGTCAGAAAATCCATTTTTTCCCAAAATGGTTCCATAAAATGAAAGTATTTGTAGCGAAAGATGCAGGATATTGTTTTGGTGTGAGGGATGCTGTAAACCTTGCGTATAAAACTGCTGATAAATACGGTAATGTGTATATGTTGGGCGATATTGTCCATAATGAAAATGTCGTAAAAAATTTGAAAAATGCAGGAACAAAAGTTGTCCAATCATTGAAAGAGATTCCTGAAAATAAACCCGTATTGTTTCGAGCACACGGCACAGAGACCCAAGTCTGGGAAAATGCAAAAGAAAAAAATATGAATATCATTGATGCAACCTGTCCTTTAGTACGTGAAATTCATGATGAAGTATCTAAACTGGAAAAGGAAGGAAGACGGATTATAATAATTGGTGATCATGGTCATGATGAGGTGATAGGGATAGCTAGTCAGGTGGCAGATCCCATTATAATAGAAAACCCTGAAGAAGCAAAAAGTCTAAGGAAAATGAAAAAAGCCGGTATCGTAAGCCAATCTACTCAAACCATTGAAAACGTGCAAAATATTATTAATATACTTATGACAAAGGTGTTTGATCTCCGCTTTGTAAATACAATTTGTTTTCCCACAAAAAGGAATCAAAACCAAATAAAAGAATTGGCTGATTCGTGTGACGTGATGCTAATAATTGGTTCATTTACCAGTGCAAATTCAAAACGTCTTGCTCAATTATCCAGAGTGAGGAATTCAAATTCTCATCAGATCACCTGCGCAAAAGATATCCGTTCAGATTGGTTTTTGAATGCTGAATCTGTTGGGATTTCAGCTGGCGCTTCGACACCAGATAATCTGATTGAAGAAGTAGTAGAGTATGTCACACACTTTGGACAGGAGAAAGAAAAGGAGATGGTCTATGGATAAAGAAACATTTGAAGTGAAAGTGGGTTTATCAGAAATGCTCAAAGGTGGAGTCATTATGGATGTAATGTCCGCTGAACAAGCAATCATAGCAGAGGAAGCTGGAGCTGTTGCTGTTATGGCTTTGGAGCGCATCCCCGCTTTGATCCGAAAAGATGGTGGGGTCGCCAGAATGAGTAGCCCCAAAATGATTAAGGCTATACAGAAGGAAGTTTCGATTCCGGTGATGGCTAAATGCAGGATTGGACATTTTGCCGAAGCTCAAATGCTGGAAGCATTAGAAGTGGATTTTATAGATGAAAGTGAAGTACTCACTCCTGCAGATGAAGCGAATCATATTTGGAAACACGATTTTAAGGCACCCTTTGTGTGTGGTGCCAGAGATTTGGGAGAAGCATTAAGAAGAATTGGTGAGGGGGCTGCGCTGATCCGCACTAAAGGTGAAGCAGGAAGCGGAAATATCGTGGAAGCAGTGAGGCACATGCGCAAAGTACAAACTCAAATCAAAGAATTAACCGTTATGGGTGAGGAAGAACTCATGGCAATTTCCAAATCGCTGGGTGCTCCGTTTACATTAGTTCAGCAAGTAGCTAAATTGAAAAAACTTCCAGTACCGAATTTTGCTGCTGGAGGTATTGCAACACCAGCCGATACATCCTTAATGATGCAGTTGGGGGCAGAGTCCGTATTTGTTGGTTCGGGAATTTTTATGAGTGAAGATCCTGCTTCTATAGCTGAGGCGATCGTAGAAGCCGTAACCTATTATGATGATCCGGAAAAACTTGTAGAATCATCTTCCGAATTGAAAGCAGCAATGAAAGGATTAGAAATGTCTGAAATTCCGGTAGAAGAACGCCTGCAAAATAGGGGATGGTAAAAATGCCAATACGCAAAACATAAAGAATTTTATATGAAAATAGGAATCCTTGCTTTACAAGGTGATTATTTAAAACATGAACAGCTTGTTTTAAAACTGGGTTGGGATTGTGTTCGTGTGCGATATAAAAAAGATTTATCCTCACTGGATGGACTAATAATTCCCGGTGGCGAATCAACAACTCTTACAAAATTGCTGAAAGCAACCGGTCTCTTCGCCCTACTAAAAGAATTTGCAGAAGCTTATCCCATTTTGGGTACCTGTGCAGGACTCATTTTGATGAGTAGTGAATCATCGGACAGCAGGGTTATTCCACTTGGATTATTGGATATCAAGGTTGAAAGAAATGCTTTTGGTCGACAAGTCCATTCATTTACTGCAAAGTTGGATATGACTGAAAGTGATCACACAATTCAGGGAACTTTTATTCGTGCTCCCAAAATCTCACAATTAGCAACAAACATAGATGTATTAGCGAAATTAAATGGAGAACCGGTTGCTGTTCGTCAGGGGATTCATATTGGATTGGCATTTCATCCTGAATTGAATAATGAACCTATTTTTCATACTATAGCATTTTCCCCACTCGTTAAAAAAATAAACCATTCGAAACTTGTGATGAACCATGTCCACTAATTTGCTACAACAGATTCATTCCCCTCGAGACTTAAAATCACTGGCATTTAATGATTTACAACAGGTGAATGATGAAATAAGGGAATACATAATTTCTACCATTACAGAGATCGGAGGGCATTTAGCACCCACATTGGGAGTCATTGAGCTTACTACGGCACTACATTATGTGTTTGATGCACCTCGAGATAAAATTGTTTGGGATGTCGGTCATCAGGCCTATGCCCATAAAGTGTTTACTGGAAGATACGAACAATTAAAAACCATTAGACAGTATAAGGGACTGAGTGGATTTCTAAAAATATCTGAAAGTGAATATGACGTATTTGGCGCAGGTCATGCTTCCACATCAATTTCCGCAGCACTTGGAATTGCTGTTTCCCGAGATTATCACCAGGAAAACTTTAAAGTTGTTTCAGTAATTGGAGATGGGGCAATGACCGGAGGTCTTTCATTTGAAGGATTAAATAATGCAGGACTGAGACGGAAACAGTTTTTAGTCATACTCAATGATAATGAAATGTCCATTTCACCAAATGTAGGAGCAATAAATTCTTACCTTACTCGTTTGGTGACCAATCCGTTATATAATCGTATTAGGGATGAAATTTGGAATTTGACGGGATCTTTGCCTTTAGGAAAAGACATTACCCGGAAATTTATTAGAAAATCAGAAGAAAGTCTGAAAAATATGCTGGTACCGGGTATCCTGTTTGAAGAATTGGGTTTCCGGTATTTTGGTCCAATTGATGGGCATAATTTGAAGGAGCTAGTTCATACATTAAAAAGTTTAAAAACTCTGAAAACACCGGCTTTACTCCACATCCTGACTAAAAAAGGGAAGGGTATGGTTTCCATGAATGTTGAAAATCGTAAATATCATGATGACGCTGTGAAATTACACGCCGTCAAACCCAATGGAAAAAAACAGTCTAAAATTGAAAAAGTAGATCACCATTCATCCACCCCTGTTTTCCAGGATGTGTTTGGAAAATTGTCATGCGAAATTGCTAAAAACCGAAAAGATACAGTATGTATTACCGCTGCGATGAAAGAGGGAACAGGTTTGGTGGAGTATTCAAAGGAGTTCCCAGACAGATTTTTTGATGTGGGAATCGCAGAATCTCATGCAGTAACATTTGCAGCAGGATTGGCAACTGAAAAGGTACGCCCCATCGTTGCAATTTATTCCACATTCCTTCAGCGGGCATATGATCAAATTATACACGATGTTGCCATTCAGCACCTTCCGGTCATATTTTGTATGGACAGGGCTGGTATTGCCGGTGAAGACGGTCCAACGCATCATGGCGCATTGGATATTGCTTATTTGAGGTGTATCCAGGATATAATCGTAACGGCTCCAAAAGATGGGAACGAATTCAGGCATTTACTTTACACCGCACTAGAGCAAACTGATCAACCATTTTCCATCCGTTATCCGAAATCTTCATCCATACAGTTCGATGAAAATGGACAAGCAGAATTATTACCGATAGGAAGCTGGGAAACACTTAAAACTGGAGACGATTTAGCTATATTAGCAGTTGGTTCCATGGTTTATCCGTGTTTGAATGCAGCTAATCAATTGGAAAAATTAGACATTTCATGCGAAGTGGTGAATTGTAGATTCATTAAACCAATGGATATGAAATGTTTAAAGAACCTTGCCATGGAATTCAATTCATTTCTGGTGGTAGAGGAAGGAGTTCAAACAGGAAGTTTCGGCGAAGGGATTTCCAGTTTTCTTGCACATCAATCAAAGGATTATACGGTTCAACTTCTAAGTCTTCCAGATTCATTTGTCGATCATGGTCCGAGGGATGTATTATTGAATGAATTAGGGTTGTCGGAAAATGGGATTCTATCTTCAGTGAAAAAAATTATGGAAAATTTCCCTGTCAGTGTGTAATGAACTCAGCAGTTTTGGCTTTGGTCGGATTAATTTGTTTTGGTCTCGGTTATAAATATTATTCTCGATTCATTGAAAAAAATATATATGGATTGAATCAAAACGATACTTTAACGCCTGCCCATGAATTTGAAGATGGCATAGATTTTGTCCCTACGGGTAAACATATTTTATTAGGTCATCATTTTACATCAATTGCTGGAGCAGCACCAATTGTGGGTCCCTGCATTGCTGCCTTTTGGGGATGGCTCCCTGCATTTCTCTGGGTTATATTTGGCACCATATTTATGGGCGCTGTTCATGATTTCGGTTCATTGGTTATAAGCATTAGGGAAAAAGGACAATCCATACCTATAATCGCTGAAAAAGTACTCAATAATAGATCCAAAATGATGTTTCTCATTTTTATTCTCATGCTCGTCTGGCTTGTTTTGGCGGTATTTTCAATGGTCATTGCAAATTTATTTGTTTCGGTTCCTTCTGCTGTCCTTCCAATTAATATTGAAATTATTATTGCATTGGGAATAGGATGGCTCCTCTATAAAAAAAAATTCAGTTCGCTTATTCTTTCGTTAATTGCACTGGTAATTCTATACGGATTTGTATGGATAGGGACTCGGTTTCCTCTTTCGTTTGAAAATTTTGGTTTATCAATAGTGGATCAGACTAATCTTTGGATCATCCTGTTACTTATTTATGCTGGCATTGCTAGTTTATTACCGGTATGGTTGTTGCTTCAGCCTCGTGATTTTATTAACAGTCATCAACTCATAGTTGGTTTAATAATGATATATTCCGGTCTATTTATTGCACAACCAATGATTGAAGCCCCAGCGATTCGTTTGAATGTACCAGATGCACCTCCTATTTTTCCGTTTTTGTTTGTCACTATTGCCTGTGGAGCAATCAGCGGATTCCACGGTTTGGTTTCATCGGGAACTACATCCAAGCAGCTGGACAAAGTTGAAGACTGCAGATTTGTAGGATACGGTGGAATGTTGGGCGAAGGAATGTTGGCGTTAGCTTCTACACTCGCAGCCGTAGCGGGAATAGCACTTGTCACAAATTGTAATCTTCCTTCAATTGGTCATGTGGATAATTTGAGTTGGGATCTTTATTATGACAGTTGGTCCCATGCCTCCGCCAACAAAGCCAAAGCTTTTGTTCTGGGTGGTGGTGCATTTATTCAGGTATTAGGATTCTCCAGCGGTTTTGCGAATACAGTTATGGCAGTATTGGTCATTTCGTTTGCAGCAACAACATTAGACACTGCCACTCGGATTCAACGATTTATCATTACGGAGATTTCTGGGGGACTTTCCATATCATTGTTTCAAAAAAGAATTCCTGCAACGATACTGTCAATTTTCCCTGCTGTGTTTTTAGCAATGTGGACTGTTTCAGATCCCATAACAGGGAAATCTATACAAGCCGGGTGGGTATTATGGCCCATTTTTGGAGCCAGCAATCAAATGTTAGCTGCTTTGACTCTTTTAATTATTTGCCTATATTTTTTAGCGGAAAGAAAACCCATATTACCCTTTTTGATTCCTTTTGGATTTATAACAATTATAACATTGCTGACCTTATTTTTGAAAGCAGGATCCTTTTTTCAAAACAACATGATTTTGTTCATCGTTGATATTGTATTAATTGGGCTGATTCTCTGGATGCTGGCAGAGGGAACTATAGCCTACAGAAAACAAAGAACAGATTTACAAACGGAATAAATTATGAGTGAACAATTAAATCTTTTTCAAAATGCTAAAGAGCAATGGGAAACTGCGGTTAGATCTTCAAATAACCGATCCTATAATTTTGATACGGTGAGCGGTGAACCGGTACACCTTCTGTACCATCCTGAGTCTGAAGAGAATGATTATTTGAAAAATATAGGGTTCCCGGGACAATATCCCTTTACTCGGGGAATTCATCCAAATCTCTACCGGGGAAAACTTTGGACCATGAGACAATTTTCAGGTTTCGGAACACCGGAAGAAACCAATGAAAGATACCATTTATTACTATCACAGGGTCAAACAGGGTTGTCTGTTGCTTATGACATGCCGACCTTAATGGGATACGATCCGGATGATCCCATGTCCGAGGGAGAAGTGGGAAAATGTGGGGTAAATGTTGCCTCTCTCCCCGACATGGAACGGTTATTCAAAGGTATCAATTTAGGGAACATTTCTGTCTCTCAAACGATCAATGGTCCTGCCGTCATATTGTTAGCATTTTATATTGCTGCCGCTGAAAAGCAGGGAGTGGATCCGAAACATTTAAAGGGTACTTTGCAAAACGATATATTAAAAGAATTTATCGCCCAAAAAGAATGGATTTTCCCTCCGGAGCCTTCCATGCGTATCATAACAGATATGATCCAATATTGTACAGAAAAACTGCCTCATTATAATACAATTTCGATCAGCGGATATCATATCCGTGAAGCTGGTTCAACTGCGGCACAAGAATTGGCATTTACATTGGCTGATGGGTTCACTTATGTGGATTATGCTATTAAATCCGGGATGAATGTGGATGATTTTGCACCGCGATTATCATTCTTTTTTAATTCTCACTTGGATTTTTTTGAGGAAATTGCTAAATATCGTGCTGCCAGAAGGATATGGGCTCGGAAGATGAAAAACAAATATAATGCACAAAATCCTAAATCAGTGAAACTTAGGTTCCATACTCAAACTGCAGGATGTTCTCTCACAGCACAACAACCTGAAATAAATATAGCAAGAACAGGGTTTCAAGCTATGGCGGCAGTGTTGGGTGGGACCCAATCCTTGCATACCAACTCAATGGATGAGACTCTGGCATTACCCACAGAAAAAGCTGCACAAATAGCCCTTCGAACTCAACAGTTAATTGCTTATGAAACGGGACTTCCAAATGTAGTTGATCCATTGGGAGGGTCATGGTATGTAGAATCATTAACGGACACTTTGGAAGAGGAAGCTGAAAAATATTTCTTAAAGATTGAAGCATTAGGCGGGGTCATTCCTGCAATTGAAGATGGATATTTCCAACGGGAGATCGCTAAATCCGCTTCGGAGTATCAACGTAAGATAGATACAAATGAAAGAATTGTTGTTGGTGTTAATGATTTTGTTAATAAAGATGAGAAAATTGACATCCCTATTCTTACTATTAGTGATGGCACTCAAAAACAACAATCTGAACACCTGAAAAAAATAAAACAGGAACGGAATCATAAAAAATTTAAGAAATCAATGAATAACATAACCAAAGCTTGTAAGAATGGAGGTAATCTCATGCCTCCACTAATTGAAGCTGCAAAATCTTTGGCAACTTTGGGAGAAATAGTTCAGGCAATGAAGCCTGTTTTTGGTGAATGGAAAGAAGGGTCTGTCTTTTAAAAATTAAATCGAATAATATGATTCAGGGAAAAAGAAAGTTTAGTATTGTCATTGTTGGAACCTCTTAAATTATCTCGTTATGGGTGTACTGGGTTTCTGCAAGAAAAATCGGGAAACAATCTGGATTAATTCAATTCCTTTCCATCGCAGAATTTCAATCTCATCCTACGAGAACTGTGGTTGCGGAAACGGATTCAACCATTCAACTGTTGTTTTTATATTCCTTGATCACTTTTACCTGTTTGTATTTTCTAATGCCCGTATTCAGAACACATGTAATTAAACTGAGAGGAAGATTTCAACAATATGATATATAATTTCTTTTTTAATTTTATTCCTTATTTAGTAATTATTATCATATTTGTTATCATATGATTTTTATATCAATTAAGAATAGAAAAGTATTTTTATCAAGATTCTCAAGTTCAATAAGGAAGTAAAAAGATGAAGCGAAAAAATGTTCATATCGTTGGTACCGGTACGATTGGTGAACCACTTATTGGGCTTTTATGTGACTATCGTGATCAACTGGGAATTGATAATGTGACATTTCATAAGAATACACCCTTGATGTCTGATAAATCCAAGGTCATTGACTTACTTCAGAGGGGAGCCAGATTGGTAGTTGACGAAAACAAATTTGATTCTTTCAGTGAAATAGGGATGGAACCCAATTTTGAAACCAAAGAGGCAATTAAACGGGCAACTGTTGTTATCGATTGTACTCCGAAGGGAATTGGGCATAAAAATAAGGAAAATTATTACTCAAAATTCAGTGATAGTGTGAGTGGTTTTTTAGCTCAGGGCAGTGAAGATGGATTTGGTAAAAAATATGCACACGGTATTAACGACATTGCATTACTGCAGGGAGATCAATTTATTCAAATCGTATCCTGTAATACTCACAATTTGTCCTGTATTACTAATACGTTAGCTGTGAATAATGATCCGGATAACCTAAAGGAAGGGATTTTTGTGTGTATTCGTCGTGCCACTGATATAAGTCAAGCAGGTGGATTTATCCCTGCCCCGCAGGTAGGAAAACACGGGGACAGGAATTACGGTTCTCACCACGCAGAGGATGCGGCAGGATTATTCACCACCTTGAACATGGATTTAAATTTATTTTCATCAGCGATGAAGGTTAACAGTCAATATATGCATGTAGTTTGGTTTCATTTAAGAGTGAAAGAACCTACAACCCTAACAAAAGTCTTAGAAAAACTTGAAAATAATCCATTGGTAGCATTAACGGAAAAAGACATGACTAGTACAGTTTTTTCATTCGGGAGAGATCATGGACATTTCGGGAGAATTTTAAATCAAACTGTCGTCGTTGTCCAAACACTAAATGTGAGAAACAATACTGAGATCACGGGTTTTTGTTTTACACCCCAGGACGGGAACTCTCTCTTAAGTAGTATTGCAGCTACAGAATGGTTCTTGTATCCCCGATCTTATGAAGATAAAATTCAGTGCATGTCGGAATTTTATTATGATTGGATTTAATAATATTTCAGTTATTTTTGAATATTTCTATAGATTCTGTCACCGTTGGTCCATTTCACGAAAATACATTTATTTCATGGGATAAGGAGTCACGTTCCGCTCTTTTAATTGATCCTGGAGATGAACCGTATAGGATCATTTCAAAAATTAGGACGCTGGAATTAACCCCTGTTGCAATTATTAACACTCATGCTCATTTAGACCACGTGGGAGCTGTTTCTAAAATTAAAGAAGAGTTTTCAATTCCATTTTATCTACATAAAAACGAAAGCCAAATTTTGGAACATTATCCCGAAATGTGCCGTATGTTTGGTATCAAACACTATGAAATCCCATCCGTGGAACATTGGATTTCAGGAGATGGAGAAATAAAATTTGACAATTTTAAGATCACGTATTTAGAGACACCGGGGCACACACCTGGTGGAACCACATATATGATTGACGGGCACTGTTTTAGTGGAGATACATTGTTTGCGGGTTCCATTGGCAGAACAGATTTACCTGGTGGTAATTACACTACATTGATGAATTCTCTGGGAAAATTGAAAAATAAATTGAACCATGATTGGGTTATTCATCCCGGGCATGGACCCAATACTTCCATGCGACATGAACTAAAACACAATCCTTTCTTAGATTCGTTTAATAATTAAATCGATTTTTTCAATTCAAGTGAAATGAAAATTATAGAAGAGCAATTCAAAAATAATACTGAAATCCAGAACTTGATACCGGCAGGGTCACATTTGGTGATCGCCATTTCAGGCGGAATGGATTCTGTTGTACTAACTCATGTTTTGTTGAATATCCTTGATCAATTCAATTACCAATTAACATTGGCTCATGTGAATCATGGATTAAGAGAAAATGCGGATGGGGACATGAAATTTGTTCAGCATCTGTCTCAGAAATGGAATCTTCCATGTGAGATTATCCGTTTGGACCCCCAAACAAAAAATTCAAACGAGAGTGTGGAATCCTGGGCACGTAAACATCGATATGAAGCACTTGAAAAGATTCGAATGAAGACGAAGGGGAATTTTATTCTCACGGCTCATCATAAAACCGATCAGGCAGAAACAATTTTAATGCGTTTAGCACAAGGCAGTGGTGGAAAAGGGTTTAGAGGAATTCATCCGGAGAATGGTTTGGTTCGCAGACCATTACTTCTTTTTACGAAACAAGAATTAATGGATTATGCACAACAAAACACATTAACTTTTGTTGAAGATGAAACAAATTCAGATATATCCATACCAAGAAATTTCATCAGGCATAATATTCTGGCTCCATGGATTCGGCAGGATAGTCATGTGGAAAAAGGTATCATAAGAACAAGCAGTCATATCACGGAACTTTTTGATGCAGCAACATTCACTGTTGATTATTTTTATAAAAAACTTGTTAGTTTTAATAATGAAGAGGAAGAACGAATTCTAATGAAAAATGAAATGAGTTATCTTCCCCTACACATCCAACTTGAGTTGTTAAAAAAATGTATGGGTTTAGGTAAAGTTCAGTGGAGACGACATAACTGGATTTCCTTAAAATCGTTTATTGAGAATTCTAAAACTGGTGATGTGTTTTCAAGTGATTCTGGATGGGACACTTTAAATAACCGAAAAGAATGGATTGTATTTAAAAATGAAAAAATAAATAACGAGATATATGAAATAATTCCGGACGGCAGCACGTTGTGCGGAAATCATGTGTTTAATTGGGAATGGGTATCTACTTCTTCAGAAGTTATAAATGAAAACCGAAATAGTGAATTAATTGATGGCGGGATAATTCAAAATAAAAAATTATTTTTGAGACATTGGGAAAAAGGAGATCGGTTTCAACCTTTGGGAATGAGGGGATGGAAAAAAGTGAGTGATTTCCTTATTGATGAGAAGGTAAATCTTCATAAAAAAAATCAACAAATGGTATTGACTGCAGGTAAAATAATTGTGTGGATGTGCGGATATCGAATCAGCGATTGGGTGAAAGTGACTTCCAATACGACCAAACATGCAAAAATATCATTAGACTTGCACCAATGAAAATAAAAAATATGTACGGATATAATTTGGTTCCCATTTATACACAGGAACAAATTAGGTATCGAGTCAAAGAACTGGGGGTTGAATTATCTCAAAAATTTCGGGATGAAATTCCAATTTTTATTGGTGTACTAAATGGAAGTTTTATTTTTTTAGCGGATTTATTGAGAGAATTGACTATTGATTGTGAAATGGATTTTATAAAACTTTCCAGTTATGAAAAGACACTTTCAACCGGAACAGTACATCTTCTGAAAGATATTTCTGCTGATGTTACCGGAAGACATGTGATTATTATTGAAGATATCATAGATTCTGGATTGACAATTAGCTTTTTAAAAAATAGATTGGAAGGTGCCATACCCAAATCAGTTACAACAGTCTCGTTATTGTTTAAACCAGAAGTCGCAAAATTGGATTTCTCAATAGATTTTGTAGGATTTGAAATTCCCAGTGATTATGTTGTAGGTTACGGGTTGGATATGAATCAAAAACTTCGTCATCTTCCTGGAATTTATCGATTAGAAAAAGAATAATGGCAAGGTAAAAAAATAATAAAATGGAAAATAAATCTAAACGAAATAGTAGAAATCATAAGAAGCATTCTACCAAGAAAAATTCTAGAAATAAATCTGATAATTTTGTTCAGCAGGGATTCCAATGGAAACGAGCTGGCAAAACATCACTAATCTGGATCATGATTATTTCGGTAGCAATTTATTTATCCGGTATGTTTACGGATAATGCTAAAAAGGAACCGATAATACAATATTCCCAATACAGGGATTTATTACAAAATCGTCAAATTGCAGAAGGAACTTTTGTAGAACAATACAAAACATTCCGTGGAACCCTAAAAACTCCTCAATCAATAATCACTGAATTTGGGACCAATGATAATTTAACCCATTTTCAAGTTGTTCTTCCTTTTATAGATCAGAATGTGATGGATGAATGGGAAGAGTATGGAGTAGATTACAGTTTCAAAGAAAAAAGTATTGATTGGACAGGCTATTTGTTGAACATGCTACCCTGGCTTTTGTTAATTGCTTTTTGGATTTTTATTATGCGACGTATGCAGGGTGGTGCTGGGGGAATGAGTAATGTTTTTAATTTTGGTAAAAGCAGGGCAAAAATTTGGGATAATAGTATGGACAAAGTTACCTTTGATGATGTCGCTGGATGTGTGGAGGCAAAAGAAGAATTGAAAGAGGTCATTGAATTTCTAAAGTATCCAAAACGATTTCGGAAACTTGGAGCTAAGATTCCAAGGGGAGTCCTCCTTGTTGGTCCACCGGGAACGGGTAAAACATTATTAGCTCGTGCCGTTGCAGGCCAGGCAAATGTTCCGTTTTTCAGTCTGAGTGGAGCAGATTTTGTGGAAATGTTTGTTGGTGTGGGTGCGTCCAGAGTAAGAGACTTGTTTGAACAGGGGAAAAAGGAATCTCCCTGTATTATTTTTATTGATGAATTGGATGCGGTAGGTAGGCAACGGGGAGCCGGTCTTGGCGGCGGTCATGATGAAAGGGAACAGACTCTGAATCAATTATTGGTTGAATTAGATGGTTTTGAAAGCAATCATAATATTATTGTCATGTCTGCCACTAATCGCCCCGATGTGTTGGATTCCGCTCTTTTAAGACCGGGAAGATTTGATCGTCACATCATCGTAGATGTCCCAGATGTTAGAGGGA
>CAZBBE010000017.1:0-17738 GCA_964489755.1 uncultured bacterium
TCCATCATTTACACCACATCCTGATAATACTACTCCTACTCTTGTCATAAATAATTCTCCTTTATATCTCTTTCTTTTTGTTTAATTGATTGGATTCAATATTCCTTTTTAAACCAGAAAACTTGGTACGTTTCACAGCTGAATAGTGAAACAATTTACGAAATCCTTCTTCATCCAATACATTCCATTTTTCGGTATCCCATTCCAATATTTCATTCCTTGGGGAAAAACCGGATTCTTCTGAACTTTGCCCGAATTTTTCATTCCAGGGACAGACTTCCTGACAGATATCACAACCGTAAATCCACCGATTTAATTTTTTATCATCTTCTTTTTCAAATTTTCCCCTGTGTTCAATAGTGAGATAAGATATACATTTACGGGAATCAATTTGGTATTCATCCAAAGCTTCTGTAGGGCATGCATCAATGCAGGCTGTACAGGTTCCGCATAAATCTTCATCAAAAGGAGGATCAGTTTCCAGTTCAATATCCAAAATAATTTCACCGAGAAAGATCCAACTTCCGTAATCACGTGTAATGAGATTTGTATGTTTTCCCTGCCATCCCAATCCCGCCTCCTGAGCCCAGACCTTTTCCATAATTGGTGATGTGTCCACACAAACCAATCCATTCACATTTGGTTCCTGCACTTTTATTTTTTTCAACACCTTGAAAAGCCTAGATTTTAAAACAACATGGTAGTCATCTCCCCATGCGTAGTTGCTGAATTGATATTCTGATGGTAGCTCGCCCTGAGAAAATCCTGTATAATAATTCATCCCAACAGATATTATGGATTTTGCCTCAGGGAAATATTTCCTAACGTCACCCCTCTCCCTTTCTCTTTTTCTCATCCACTCCATGGAGCCGTGAAATCCCTTTTCCAGCCATTCTTTTAGCTTGGATCGGGCATGTGGAATAAGTTCTGCCGAGGCAATCCCAACTTTCTGAAAACCTTCGGCCAAGACCCATTGCTTAATTTCTTTTGATGAAATATTCACTATTGAAGTTAATTTCGGTTTACCTAAAAATAAATGTAGATTCTATAATGAGACCATTTTCACTTGGTTTTCTTTATCAAATTTTATTTTACTTGATTTAATTAAAATTGGGGTAAAATGTAGATTTGTCAACCAACAATAAAAGTGGAATAAATTCACTTCCCTCCGGTGAGTATAATTGTTATTTCCTAATTACCGTAATCTTTTCAACAGCATTCGAGCCATCCTGACTATACACAGACAATAGATATACTCCACTCCCTACCAACTGTCCTTCTCTATCCTTTCCATCCCAGGTTATTTGATCTCCATGAATACCCATATCCACATGTTTTATTGACCGGATAACTTTTCCTGTTATTGTGGTCACTAAAAGTGAAGAAAATTGAATCGTACCTGCAATGACTAAAGGTTTTATAGATGGAATGTAAAAAGGACTCGGAAATATTTTCAGGCGAGAAAAGTTGTTCCTTTCATCGCTGAACGGAATTTTTAAAACATTTATTCCACTGCTTGTGGCAATATAGGCGAGTCCTTGTTGATTGTCAAAAACGATGTCCGAAACTTGATCCGAAAGTAAAGGAGTATTATGTTCACGAATTCCTTCTGCATCTGGCCAATACATTGTGTTGTCCAATAAAACATATACTCCCTGAGTCGGTGATACAACCCATACATTATTTTGTGGGTCAATCTTTATTTTTGCACCTGGATCTGGACCACCGAAAGAAACCTGAGGAAAATAAGCGAAAAGTGTTCCATTCACTCCCACCGGACCTTGTCTTAGCACTGGATCATCATTATTAATTTTGAGATCAAAATAGGTTAATCCATTGGGTGATAATGCAAATAACCTGTCTCTCACTATCTCCAAGGACCAAATAGATTTATTTGTATAAACGGAGGAAAGATTGATTTCTTTTACAAAAAATTCATTTTCATCTGGGGCCATCATCATCAAACCCCCGTTAGGATATTGAACACCATTTACATTGTTTTCAGAACCGGTAAAGAATCCGATCCAAATCCTGCTCCACGGATCAATTGCAAGTGTGTTCGGTGTTAACGAAAATGTGTAATCTGAATCATCGTAACTGAAAGAGGTCCAGACACCTTCCGGAGTCATTTTGTGAATGGGAGTAAATTTGGTTGTGGCATAGGCATCTGCCACCCAGAGATTTCCAGAATTATCAAACTCCAAGTCTTTCACCACAATATATTCATTCGATATATAATCTAGAACGGTCGTATCTATGAGTGTAAAATCCTCAGGATTATCCACATCAATAATTACAATTCCACCACCGTGGCGACGAGGTTCGGGGTATGTTCCCCGGATAGCACAATATACTTTTCCATCGGGTCCCTGTTCGAGATCTGCGATATACTCTATGATACCCCCACCAAAATCCACAGGAACAGTGTCGGCAGCAAAATAGGCTTCCGCAAATGTCTCATGAATAATTACTGTATCCGAGGACGTTTCTATAATATTCCGCCAACCCCATGATTCAAGAATGGATAGTCCTTTGTTTGATCCAGCGACTAGTCTGCCATCATTCAAAATCGTAAGAGCACTGATTTGACTTGAGGGAAGGGTGTTGGGTACGAAAACCTCATGATCAGAATGGAACAGATCTAAGATAAATAGACCTCCCTCCATTCCAATAACAATGAGTGAATCTCGAAAGGATGTAATGCAATTTGCTTTTTCTGGTAGAACAACTATTGTTTCTCCACTAACTTCCATCAGCATCGTATGGGTATTATTAATTGCCCAAACTTCATCTGAAGATAGAGATTCCAGTAAAGATATATTGGACGCTCCAGTTCCCTCAATTACCTGACTGTGTAAATTCAACGTATAAACTTCAGTGTCTAAAATAAACAAAAGAGAATCACCTGAAATTTCGACATCAGTCACATTCCCGACTATTTCTTCCAAAATTGAAGTCCATGAATTAGGATTTTCACCGGCGACCCATCTAAATAATCCTGATTGTGTTCCTACAAATACTGTTTCATCCATTATTTCAATATCGTTAATTCCATCTTCTGCTAATAGCCAAACTGGATACAGATCACGGTGGTTGAATGTTCCATTTTCAAAACGATATTCTGCAATTCCCCAATCCTGACTTTCTCGATATACCGCATAGGCAATGGAATCTCCTGAAACGACATGGGATATTTCCGAGAATTCATAAGGGAATTCTTTGATGACCATTTCTTTTGTAGGATCGAATATTTGAATAAATCCCTGTTCATTTCCTCCTATCCAAATTATTCCATCTCTTCCGGATTCGATAACAGATAAATTGGTTGTATTTAAGCTATGCAGTTTGGTGTATGTACGAAAAGATTTTTCAGATAGGCTGAACTGAAGTATCCCGCCATCAGTGGCACAATAAATGTTTTCCCCAATAATAACAATGTCATTAATATTCAGGGTTGAAGTAAAACAGTTCCAATCCCCAATCCTTTCACGGGATACAGAAATGGAAAGGAAAAAGTAAAAAACAAGCAGGTAATGATTTATTCTCAACGAATGGGAACAGGAATGAAACAGAGAATAAATATTGCGACACATATATAACCGATCATTTTATCTTGTTGGGATAATGGTTCATGAATATTCATCACCGGTGGATGTTTTATCGTACGCATCAAAATAAGAATTAAAGCACCCCAAACCAGCCAATTAAGAGATAAAATACTAAGCGGAATTAAAGACAGGAGTGCAATTATAGCCACTTTATTATATTTATCTCCCAGCATTGCATAAGCGATATGACCTCCATCAAGTTGTCCAATGGGTAGAAGATTCAACATCGTTACAAGCAAACCAATCCAACCTGCGAAAGCGACAGAATGAAGGAGAATATCCTGATTGGGTCCCAATCCCGGAAATATGATTCCCGTTAAACCCACCATCAACAATGAATCACCCAACCGCATCCCCACAAAAGATTCATCCAGAGAAACTATAGTAGATTGAGTCAATCCCAAAACCAAAGCCGGAACCGCTACTATAAAACCTGCAATGGGTCCCGCAGCACCAATCTGAAGCAGAGCGCTTTTTTTAGTTATAGGAGATTTTATCTTGATGAATGCACCGAAAGTACCAATAAGAAACAAAAAGGGGGGGGCAGGAATAAAGTAAGGCAGAGTAGCATCTACTTTATGTTTCTGGGCATAAAAGTAGTGCCCAAATTCATGGGTTCCCAAAATAAGCATTAGTGTTACCGAAAATGGAAATCCTTTTGTTAGTTCCAACGGGGATTGAAATACATCTACTCCTTCCATCATTGCACCTGCAAACAGGGTCGTAAGAATGGTTAAAAAAAATAATATAACATTAATTCTCGGGATTTCAGGAATCGTTAATACAACCTTATTTTCTTCAATAAAAAGAGTAACATCATCATGATCATTTTTTACTTTTACATTAACGGAATTATGTTTTAACTCCTGTTCCAAATGCTCAAGGGAAACATCCTGAAGAAGATGCCCGGATACGATCCATTCTTTACCGGACTTCCCAATTTTTTTTGAAAAAAACAGATGTCCTATTTCCTGTAAAAAATTTCTCAATTCAGAATCGGTCATTTGGGGAATGGGAATTAATTGAATGTAATTGTTCCGGCACAGATAATCCAGTATAGTAATTTAAAACAAAGAGTGATTAATTAGGATTACGCTTGGAATCAGAATATTGTTTTATCACTATGGGAATTTGTGATATACACCCCCAGAGCATTAGTAAAGCTAGGGTCAAGTATTGATTGAATAAATCACCGGACGATCTCAGGGGAAATCCTTTAATAGAAAAAACCACGGAACCAACAAGTAAAAGAACCGCCAGTAAAATACGGATTTCCCATCCAAAGAATTTATCGAATTGGCTCAACCGAAAGAATAATGTTTGCGAACCGATTTTGATACGATCCATGTACAACTTAGTCCCTTTGGAAAAATTACAAAATCTCCGGGACCAATGTTGACAATTTCCTCATCGGTTTTTACTTCAATTTCACCATCAAGAATGTAGCAGGATTCCTTTTCGGAATATGTCCATGGAAACTCTGAAATTTCGCATGTCCATATAGGCCAGTTAAACACTCCTTTTTTTGTTAATTCTTCTTTTTTTATTTCGTTAATTGATATTTTCATGATATAACAGTTTTAATTTATACTGTTCATTCTCCTTCATAAAAACAACCGGTTGTGCAGGTTTCTGAAACTTCAATTTTGGATAATTCCGGTAATTCTTTTTTCAACCTGACCCAAATCCATTTTACCAAACGCTCACTGGTTGGATTTTCCAGACCGTCAATTTCATTCAATAACCTGTGATCCAACTGATCATGGATGGGCTGAAATATTTGCTTTATTTCAAAAAAATCCTTAATCCAACCAACCTTCGGGTCAACGGTTCCTTTCACAAAAACCGTGACATAAAATGTATGTCCATGCATCCGCCTGCATTTATGATCCTCAGGAAGATTTGGCAAATAATGTGCAGAATCAAATGAGAATTTCTTATAAATCTCCATCGTTTTATTCAGGGAATATCAATCAATTTATGGGTTTGTAAACTCAAATTCCATTTCGGATTTTTCATACAATACTCCAAGGTTTTCCTAATATTTACATCTCTTCCTTTTCCATCCATAGGCTGTAAACTGAAATAAGTGAAATCCAACTTCAACATATCATTTAAATTTAAATTTTTCTGCGGATAAACTACTTTTAATTCTTCGCCTGATGTTACAACTATTTCTGTTCCTGCTTTGGGACTGACACATACCCAATCAATACCTTTTGGCGGAAGTAAGGTTCCATTGGTTTCTATGGCAATTTCAATATGGTTTTGTTTTAATTCCTGAACCAATTTATCATCCATTTGCAGTAAAGGTTCCCCACCGGTAAATACTATAAATGGATAGTTGTCAGAATTCCAAAATGACAGTAAGTGCTGAACCAACCCATGGCTATCTTCGAATGCTCCACCTCCGGGACCATCTGTTCCTACAAAATCCGTGTCACAAAAATCACAAAATGCATTTTCTCTATCTTCTTCATGACCGCTCCATAAATTGCATCCTGTAAAACGGCAAAAAACAGCTACCCTTCCTGTTTGGTATCCTTCACCTTGAATGGTTAAATAGGTTTCTTTGATCTTATAGCTCATTTTGATAATACAATGGATCTTTGAGTCCCGCTTCCTGAAATCCCTGTAACCGCAGTGAACACGCATCACATGCTCCGCAGGATATTCCATCGTCACCGGGGTCATAACAGGAATGAGTGAGAGAATAATCCACATTAAGATCAGTACCCGCTTCAATGATTTCATACTTTTTCATATTGATCAGCGGAGTGTGAATATTGATCTGTGTTCCTTCAACTCCCATCTTTGTCCCCAAATTTGCCACAGATTCAAATGCTTTTATGAACTCCGGGCGGCAGTCGGGATAGCCACTGTAGTCAAGGGAATTGACACCCAGGAAAATATGACAGGCGTCCTTTGCCTCTGCATACGCAAGAGCAATTGAAAGAAAAACGGTATTTCGTGCTGGAACATAGGTTATGGGAATTCCGTCATTTATATCACGGGCACTGCGATTTTTGGGTACGTCAAACTCATCCGTGAGAGCCGAACCGCCAAATGCGGATAAATCCAGGTTGGTGATTCTGTGATTTTTTAGTCCGTGAAATTGAATCAACTTTTTAGCGGATTTGATCTCCCATGCGTGTTTCTGTCCATAAACAACGGTAAGCGGTAGAACATGAAAGCCATCTTTCAGTGCTAAGGCCAAGGTGGTGGCGGAATCCAATCCTCCACTGAGAAGCACCACTGCTTTTTTATTATTAGGTCCCATGCAGGGAGTTAGGTCAGGAAGATAAATATATCAAAACTGCTATAAGGCAGACACATCCACACCGTCCAGCCATTCTGTTACTTTTTTAACTACCGATTCCAGACATCCATCATCAAAGGGTGATTTCAATCCTGCAAGCTTCACCAGTTCCGTAAAAGGGAGGCTGCCTCCCACCTGGCATAGTCTGTAATAATCTTCCCAAGTATTTTCTCTGTTTTTCTCACTTTTTTTCCAGAACTGAAAGGCACAGGTTTGCGCCAGAGTGTAATCAATATAGTAGAACGGCATCTGATAAATATGCAGCTGTCCCTGCCAAATACCACCGGATTTGGGAAATTCAAGGTTGTCATAATCCCGGTCCGGCAAATAAACCGACTCCATTTCCAGCCATTTAGCTTTCCGGTCCGCTGGGGTTGCTTCCGGGTTCTCATAGACCCAGTGCTGAAAGTGGTCCACACAAGCACCATAGGGTAAAAATGAGAGACTTCCTGCTACATGCTTGTATTTAAAGCGGTCTGTTTCTTCTTTAAAAAAGGTCTTCATCCAAGGCCAGGTGAGAAATTCCATGCTCATGGAGTGTATCTCCGCCGATTCCATAGTTGGCCAAAGATAACTTAATAGTGGTTGATTCCTACTGGAATAACATTGGAATGCATGTCCCGCCTCATGAGTCAGTACTGTTATATCATGATCTGTGCCATTAAAATTGGAGAATATATAGGGTCTCTCATACTTTGGAAACGCTGTACAGAATCCACCAGCCATTTTCCCATCACGATTGACAAGGTCCATTAGGTCCTCATTGATCATGATATCAAAGAATTCACCTGTTTCTGGTGATAATTCATGATACATTTTCTGTGCTCCAGCTACCAGTTCCTCAGGTGATCCTTTTGGTTTTGGGTCACCCTCTTTAAAATTAATTCCATCGTAAATATACAGGTGGTCAAGCCCCAATATCTCTTTCTTCTGCTCTCGGAGTTTTGTAACCACAGGAACCACATGCTCCACAATCTGCTTTCTGAAATTTGCTACCTCATTGGGACCATAGTCAGACCTTTCCATACGCAGATAACCCAGTTCTATAAAATTATCGTATCCTAATGTGGTGGCGATCTTGTGCCGCAGTTTCACCAGTTTATCGTAAAGTTCATCAAACTCATCGGCATTGTTCTGAAACCAGTTGAATCGTGCTGCGTAGGACCGTTTTCTTATATCCCTGTCTTTATGTGTTTGAAACGGCCCGAGCCCTGCTAAATTGTAAGTCTCTCCGTCAAACTCAATCTGGGCACCGCCAATGAGTTGAGTGTATTCATTCCGGTATTCCATTTCGGTTCGAAGCATATCCATGATCTTAGGGTCGAAAGTTTTTAGGTCCATCTCTATCTTTTTAAGAAATGTATCTCCCCACTCTTCCCGCAATTCCGTTTTGAACTCAGAAGCATCCACCGCTATATCCAGTTTATTGTAAATCTCCTGCATATCCGGACTGATGGAATCGTAATACTCCTTTTCCGCTTTGGCATCCTCATCGTGGATATTTTTGTTAAAATTCAGGCTGGCGATGGAAGCGTAAGATTCATACTCACGACTTGCTCCATCCACTTCCTTCAATACGGTGATCTGTTCGTCAGCTGACTCAGAAGTTTTGAACCGTTCCAACCATTCACTCATTTCTTCCTTCTTAGACTCAACTGATACTCTTTTATAAGGGAACTCATTGTATCTCATTATTTTTCTCCAATATTATCATTTTTTACAATTGGGCATGCCACCCAGTGCTCAGTGGCGTGGGTCTCAAAAGCAGGAACCTCATCAGCACAGGTCGGTTCCGCCATAGGACAGCGTGTCCTAAAGCTGCATCCTGATGGCTTATTCATGGGGGTAGGGACATCCCCTTTTAGCACAATTCGTTCACGATTCTTTTGTTTCGGATCTGGCACAGGCACCGCTGACAAGAGGGCCTGGCTGTAGGGATGCCTGGGATGATGGTAAACCTGTCCTGCCTCGCCAAACTCAACCAGGTTCCCCAGATACATCACTGCAATCTTATCAGAAACATGCTCCACCACAGATAGATCATGGGCTATGAACAAAAAGGAAACATCAAATTCTTGCTGAATATCCATCATGAGGTTGATAACCTGTGCCTGGATAGATACATCCAGTGCGGATACCGGTTCATCACAGATGATGAGATCAGGATTTGTTGCGAGAGCACGGGCGATCCCTACACGCTGTCTCTGTCCCCCTGAAAATTCGTGAGGGAACCGACCCATCTGGTCACCCCTTAAACCAACTTTTTCAAGGAGCGATAAAACTCTTTGTTTCCGTTTAGTCTTACCAAAGTCTGTGTGTATCTTGAGCGGTTCCTCCACTGTCTGCTCTACGGTCATCCTTGGGTTCAAGGATGCATAGGGATCCTGAAAGATCATCTGTACCCGAGAACGATATTTTCTGACCTGTCTCGGATGAAGCTTAGCAAAATCAATTGTTTCCCCATCAAAATGATATAATATCTTTCCTCCGACTTCTACATCAGGAGCCACATATTTCAGGATATTAATCATTGCCCGGCCAACCGTAGTTTTACCACACCCAGACTCTCCTACCAGACCAACGATCTCACTTTTACCAATGGAAAAAGAAATATCATCCACAGCTCGAACCTCAGCCACTTTACGTGATAGTATCCCGCCATAAACAGGAAACCTCACCGAAAGGTTTTTCACATCTACGAGTGAGCTCTTACTCATCTGATTCCTCCCTCCACTATAACATGACAGCGTACAAAATGATCGGGTAAAAGTTCCACCAGGGGTGGTTCATCAGTATGGCACCGCACCTCAACCAGGTCACACCGGGTACAGAATTTACAGCCCACCGGTAGGTCCAGGATGTTTGGCACCGTTCCGGATATCGTCTCCAATCGGTCAACCGGATCATGTTCATCAGGATGGGGAATGGAATTCAACAAGCCTTTTGTGTATGGATGGTAGGGCTGTTCGAATAAATGATCTGCCGGGGCTACCTCCTGAATAACTCCTCCGTACATAACAATTATCCGCTCACAAGTTTCCGCTACAACAGCCATGTCATGTGTAATAAGGATGACCGCAGCCTCATCGTTCTGATTTTTTAGTTCCATCATGAGGTCCAAAATCTGCGCCTGAATGGTCACATCCAGTGCTGTGGTTGGTTCATCAGCAATTAGCAGGGATGGATTTTTTGCCAGTGCCATGGCGATCATAGCCCTCTGGCGCATTCCACCAGAAAAATGGTGTGGGTAATCACCCATTCGTTTTTCTGCGTCAGGAATACCAACTCGTTCCAAGAGATTTGTTCCATCCGCAAAAAGTTTCTCATACTCATTCTTATAGTCCTGCGGGATCATACGACAAAAGCCCAAGACCGAATAGGCAAATATTGTGGGAGATATACCGCCTATTAGGAAAAAAGTAAAAAGGTCCAGCCAGTAAAATGTCCATCCCAAACCCAGTTGGGAAAAAATGACAAATACTGCTCCCGTAATAATAGATATTTTAATCCGAAATTTCTGTTTAACACTACTAAGATTTGAAGCCGTAGAAAGAATAGCATCCTTTATAAATTCCAAAAATGTTTTAGGATGTATAGATTCCATTACCTGCATGCCAACACTGAACACAGGGTTCAGGGATGTCATGGGCTCCTGAAAGATCATAGCTATTTCTTTTCCGCGAAAGTCTCTCATCCTTTTATACATTGTTTCCCTGAACATGCTGAATGCTTCTTTTCGGGGAGACTTAAAAAAGAGGTGGGTCGTAATTAAAATATCAGCAACAAGGGACGCTAAAAATAATAGAATCCCGGGGATTGGGAGTACAGCATGCAGAAAGAGCCACCCCAGAAAAAATGCCCGAGAGGTCCAAGAGCGTTTTGCCCCTTTCAGACCCTGAAAATATTTGAATTCTGGTTTTCCATTGATATCCTGAAGATCATTTCCATCAAAAATAACTTCATCCCTAAATCGGATGGTTCCCTCGCTAACCTCTCCGGGGGGATTCGGAATTAACTGAATGAGAGAAAGGACTGACACTGATTTCCCCGACCCGGATTCTCCTACAATTCCCAAGGTCTCCCCCTTAAAAATATCAAAATCAATTCCATTGACCGCTGTTGCCCACTCTTTCCCTATTTTAAAGCGGGTTTTTAGTCCGCGAATCTCAAGAAGTTTTTTCCTATTCATCGGAGCCTTGAATACACTTTCGGGTCAAAGGCCTCTCTCACTCCTTCACCAATGAACACAACTGACAACAGGGTAAGAAACTGAGCGGAAACGGGGGCAAAAACCATCCACCATTTTGTAACATTTTGGAGCCCCACATCCAGCATCTGTCCCCATGATGGCGTGGGCGGGGCCAGCCCAAAACCAAGATAGTCTAATCCAACCAAAGCAGAGATACCAGCAACAATTGAAAAGGGGAAATAAGTGATGACCGGGACCAATGAATTGGGGAAAATATGGAGAAACATGACCTTCAGGTCACTCTGCCCCATGCTCAGGGCTGCTGCAACATAATCCTTTGCCTTCTCACGGTAAAATTCAGCCCGCATATAATAGGTCATACCAATCCAGTTTACCATCGTGTATATCCCAATGAGGAGAAAAAAGGTTGGTCTCAAAATAGAAACAAAAATAATGATTACAAAAAGCATGGGAAGGCTGGACCAGATCTCTATCAGCCGTTGGAAAAAAAGATCGAATTTCCCTCCGAAATATCCCATGGAACCACCAATCAAAATACCTAATATGTAGGTAATCACAGTAAGAATCAGTGCGAAGGAAATGGAAATATTAAAAGCATAACAGAGCCGTGCAAACACATCCCTACCTGTGTTATCCGAACCAAACCAGTGCCGTGATGAGGGAGGCTCATACATTTTATTCCCCTCAAAGGTAATGTCCTCATAGGGTGAATAAGGATACGGAGGCATCAATACCCAGTTCCCACTATCTTCACTTTTAAACACTTGTTTGAGGTCTCTGTATCTCGCCTCCCCAGGAACATCCTGACCAAATGTCTTTCCGGGAATATAACCGCTGAGTACAGGAAAATATAATTTATCCTCATAGTGTACTATTAGGGAACGATTGTTTATAAGCAAAGGAAGGAAGAATGATATGACGTATAAAAAAATCAGGATGACCAGGGAATAGTATCCTCTTTTCAAAGTTTTAAATTTACGCCACCGCTTTTGAAGGATTGACAGATTCCTTTCCTCTCTTGTTTCTTTCCCTATCATCACTTAAACCGGATCCTCGGGTCAACGGTAGCCAGGGCAAGGTCGGAAATAATATTTCCTATTAAACGCAGAAGGACAACAACCACTAAAAATCCCAGGGTGATGGGATAATCCCTCTGTAGAACAGCCTCAAAGGCCATTCTCCCAAATCCGTCAATATTAAAGACACGTTCAATAAAATATGAGCCTGCAATAACTACCCCAATAATGTGGCCAATGCCCGAGGCAATGGGTATCACACTGTTGCGCATGGCATGGAGCCAGACCACCCTTTTTTCTCTCAGCCCTTTTGCAAAAGCAGTACGGATATAATCCTGACTGAGGTTTTCCAAAAGACTGTTCTTCATTAGGACCGTCATTGTAGCAAAACTGGCAATGGACCATGCAATGATGGGCAGTATCATATGATGAACCTGGTCAATTATTTTTTCATACCAGGTCAATGTTTCCCAGATCTCTACAGGACTTCGAAAACCGCCCAGGGGAAACACATCCCAAAAGCTTCCTCCTCCAAAAAGAACCAGTAGGACACCCCCCAGCGCCCAGCCAGGAATGGAATAGGCAATAAAGATGACCACACTGGAGCCAAAATCAAACACAGAGCCATGATTAAGTGCCTTACGGATACCTAAGGGAATACAGACAAGATAGGAGAGGAACATCCCGGTAAGACCGAAAAAGAGGGAGACCTTAAATCGGGGCCGCATCACCTCGGTCACCGGTCTCATATAGGTGTATGACCTCCCCAGGTTTCCCGTAAGGATACCGGAGAATTCATGCTGAAAGATCACTGCTTCACGGGTTCCATCTTGTTTTGACCCTTCTACTGAAGCTTTCCACACAGGACTTTGGGAACCATCTTTTTCAAAGACAACCAGTGAACCACCATGCTCCACTCTGACATCTACGCGCCATATTTTACCATCTTTTTTCCCTACCCGTTTTTCAACCTCAGCCTGTTCTGGTGGGATGGTAAAGTCACGGTGCTTAATCTCACGGGGCCATATCCCCAACCAAATAAAATAGCGCTGGTAGATGGGTTTATCAAAACCGTAAAACCGTTTTAATTCCTTCAGGGCTGACTCGGGTAGTACGCTACCTCCCATCATGTCCGTAGAACTGACACCACCCTCTCCACCTCCGGTCATTCCGCCCATCTGGAGCTGTAGGATGGTCTGCTCAAGAGGACCACCGGGAGCCAGCTGGAGAATAGTAAACACCAGAATGGTCGACCCCAGGAAAGTAGGGAACATGAGCAGGATGCGTCGAAGGAAATAGTTTGCCATCAGCTTGGCAGGGTCAGGCTATTGATTTTTCTCCAGATAGTCGGGCCAGTACTTCATATCCATGGGAGGGATCGGAAGACTCTCACCCGTTGCCATAGCACTCTCAAGTCTCTTCTCTTTTTCAGTATCGATCCACCAGTAGCTGAAGATAGTCCACATTTCACCAACATATCGTGAGAGCATCCACTCTGGATATCCAAATTTATCCCAGTACATTAAACGGATATAATTTCTAGCGATGCTCCAGGCTGTGGGATGTTCATCGGAAAAAATTCCATCGATCTCCCTGATGATCTCAATTCTGCGGTCCTGGTCAAAACAAATGTCATACTCCTCTAACAATACATCTACACGGTCGCTCTTAAAGCCCCAGACATTATTATTATTATTTTGGTCGGCAAGTTCAGATTTTAATGACGTTTCGGGATTGGGATATATAAGCCCACCATATCCCAGCATAGCAATAGTGAAATTCCTCTCGTTTACATTTTTAATCATGGTGTTATAGTCTACATATTTGAGCTGCATCTCCATCCCATATTCTCTCACCATCTGCTGGACAGGGGTTGCCATATAATCATATGCTTTAGGCAGGTCAACCTCGAACGAGAGTACTCTTCCTGTTTCTTCGTGAACAAGCCAACCATCACTGTTTCTGGACGAGTATCCAGCCTCAGTTAATAGTTCAACTGCCCTTTCAGGGTTGTATTTGAACTTGTTATTGTTAGGGTTTTCATAGACAGAGCCTGCGTACAGGGAGTTCATATAGCCATACTCGTTGTAATACATTTCCCGGTTCATCTTTTCACGGTCATAAAGATAGGTAAATGCATAGCGAACCCGCTTGTCATCAAAGGGCCATTTTCTCATATTGAAGTAATATCCTGATGTTCCTGCAGGGCGCTCAGAAAATACACGCTGTTTTTTGATCCAGCCTTTTTCAGTAGACTCAAAATCAGTTTCTTCCACCCACCGCCTGGACCGTGAAACCTGTAGGAAATCCTGCTCACCCTTCTTGAATTTTTCAAAGACCAGGGCATCGTTATCTTTTACAATGGACACCTTTATCTTTTCAAAATTATACAAATATCTAGAGAAGGGACTCTCAGCATCCCAGTAATCATCCCTACGCACAGCGGTGAAAGATTCCTGGTTCACAATCTTATCTTCCGGTATGATATATGGTCCGCTGCCGGTGACCATTGAAAAGGTATACTCTTCAAGAAACGCAGTTCCATCCAAGTCTTTAAGGACATGGTTTGGCATGATCGCCATGGTACTGAAATATAGAAAATTCCTCCAGTTAACTGTTTTTGCTCTTACGGATACAATGTATTTAGCTTCTGCTACTGGGCGCTCAAATTTTCCATAAACCAATTGCTCACTCGGTTCTAAAATAGTTTCATCCATTTTTAGGTCCCAGGTTGCCACAATATCGTCTGCAGTAACCGGCACCCCATCCGACCAGCGGGCATCAGGGTTTATCCTGAACCTAAAGGTACGCTTATCATCAGAGACAAACCAGTGAGTTGCAAGAGCTGGAACAAAATCCAGGGTGGCAGGATTCTGTCCCAACAATGATTCATAGCAGAGAGCTTGAATGATCCTGCTGTTTATCATCTGACTGGAATTCTGCCCAATGATTCGCATTGTGCGTGGGAAATTTGTATGGATATAATTAAGAGTACCACCCTTCTCTGCCCGAGGGTCACCAAAAAAGTCGCCATCCTTTTCAGAAAATATATAGGTCTGGTATCCCAGCTTTCCTGCTATATCCTCAAACCCATATCCCCCCTCTTCAGCGTGTGTGGTTTGGTCCATGTTCTTTACGCTGGCTCTTTTTTTTGTCTTTACACCGGAACGTTTCTCACCTCCACCGCAGGATACGCAAAAGACCAGTGTACAAATAAGGGAGACTGTAATAGGTCGTTTAAAATTCATGGTACTCCTATGAAATATTTATGTATTAAAATTGGGGATAGAAGTTAGGTTACCCACTTCAATTCAGAAATAAGAAACCCCGCAAAAAAGCGGGGTTTCTATTAACGGTTCTTTTGATTAAAATCCTTTCACTTGTCCAGATTTTTTGTACAATTGCCAGACAATGTGCCACCCCAATGCAACTATCCCTAACAATACTAACCAACTATACTCACTGGGAATACCAAGGTTGCCTCCGGCAAAATAAGTGGTGTGTTGGTTAATCATTGTCCAAATTAAAGGAACGGACAAATATGTATTATGTTTTGAGCGTGACCCTGCTAAGGCCACCAAATCACCGTCCGGAGCTTCACCATTTTTTATTGAAGTAATGATGGACTGCTGGGCCGGCCAAATTCTGAACCACACATTAAATGCCATCATGGTACCAAACATGGTTCCCAAATGGATATTGAATGCTCTATAGTCAAACATTGCCACATGCTGCATGAGATAAACAACTGCACCGATTAAAACAAAACTCACTATCGTTATGACCCTTACATTTGAAGCCAAAGCACTTTTATATAAAAAATCATAGATGAATACACCTGCAAAAACAACCAACAGCAGAATATGTGCAGACATCGTTACTTCTGTTCCCGCTTCAAACATAAGATTCCCGGCAGATTCTCCCATAGTTAAACTACCATTCCAGAAAATGACATACAGCAAAACAAGACCTGTAACCCATGTCCATGCTGCGCCCCAACGAAAAAAGTACAAAGCTCGGGGCATGAGTTCCGGAACAACTTTTTTCTTTGAGTCAGCATCTAAGGTCGCAGCCACATGACCATTGATCCAATTGAAAAAGTACAAAAGTCCAATCCAAGTAATCCCCGCGATTATATGAATCCATTTAAATAAGGCGTGCATTAAGTCCATTATTCTCTCCTATGATTAGTGAAAAATAGATTATCGAGGGAAAAATAGTATCTCCCTCGATAGATCCAATTATAATGATCCTGAATGAGTTTCTAAGTAGGACGATACTCCTTCAGGCGATTCTGCCATGGCATCTTTGCCCTTCTGCCATCCTGCAGGACAAACCTCACCGTGTTCCTGATTGTGTGCTAATGCATCCACCATTCTCAACATTTCATCAATGTTCCTTCCTAATGGCAGGTCATTGACCACAGCATGGCGAACGACTCCGGCTTCATCAATCAGAAATGACCCACGAACAGCGATGGCGCCACCTACGGTTGTCTCGGTCTCATCCTCATCTGTAATGACGGTTGCGGGAGTTGCACCTGCCAATACATCAAATGCTCTTGCAACTGATTTGTCAATATCAGCTATAATAGGATAATTGACACTTCCAATACCACCCTTATTCACATCGGTATTTTTCCATGCATGGTGTGTCCATTTAGAATCTACGGAACATCCAATAACCTGAACATTTCGTTTTTCGAATTCACCTAACCGTTTGTCAAATGCAATTAATTCTGTGGGACACACAAAGGTAAAGTCCAATGGATAAAAGAAAAGAACAACCTTTTTCCCTTTATAGTCTGATAAGCTAATCTCTTTAAATGAATTGTCCGGCATTATGGCTGTGGCTTTCACCTCCGGAGCCGGGTGTGTTACTAACATGGTTTATTTCTCCTTTTTTATTTTAAGTTGAATAAGTCATTTCTGAAAATCACCTTTTCGGATATGACTCATAAATGTTTACTACAAATTCCTTCTAAAGTTAAGGATGAATTTTGAACCTCAAAATTGTAATTTTCCTGAACTTTTTTCTTCAAGTTTTTCGGCAAGACTTTGACATCGTACAGAGTATGACACTCTGTACATCTTAAATGATCATGGTTTTTTATATTTCCGTCATATCGAATGACGTTTCCATCCTGTATTACATGAATCATTTTCTTTTCAGCCAATTGATTTAAATTTCTGTATACAGTGCCCAAACTGATTTTTGGGACAAGCTCCCTTACCCTATTAAATACCCAATCTGCTGTTGGATGGCAGTTTGTCTCTAATACGATATCGTAAATTATTTCTCTCTGTCTGCTGTATCTCATATTTTGATTTAATGAGGGCACAAAAGTTATATTTTATTTAGTAATAATTCTTATTATTATTTATTATACTTTGGTCATACTTCCCTTTTTTTCAAAGAGGTGGGTATGGACACTATGCACCACTCTTGATCACTTAGATTGTGGGTTTTGGAAGCAAACACAAAATAAATTGAATTTTCTGGGAACAAAAGGTTAGCCAGTTTTGTAAAGTAGTACTACATTCGCCGCCATCATCAAACACAAAAAGGGTCCAAACACAATGAAA
>CAZBBE010000018.1:0-17496 GCA_964489755.1 uncultured bacterium
GCACATAAACTCTGCAGATTACACTGACTTTATAAAATTGATTTTGCTAAAATAAAGGTTTGTGAAATGCAAAAAAATAATGTACACTTCAAGTCCGTCTTACGGGTATTTTTTTACTAAACTATAAAAAAGGGAATGACAATGAACAAATACATATCTTGTACAATAACCTTAATTTTGGGACTTGGTATTACATTGGGAGCAGTAGATAGATTACCTGTCAAGGTAGCAAAATACCAAAAGCTTCCAAGAATTGTCGAACCGACAACTTTTCAAACTGATATTGAGGATGGGAAATCACAAGTTGTTACTCATCACAGTATGAGTCGTGATAATACCTCCTGGTCAGCTCTGGTAGATTCTTCAACGAATGGATATGGAATGTATTTAGGTTCGACAAGACCTATTTACATTGATGAGGACAATGGTTGGTTTTTCGTTTTCAGACAGTGGGCCGGTGAAAATACTACCCATGGTCAGTTGGGTGCAGCCTATTCTCCGGATGGAATGGATTGGACAAACTATAATTACCTTAATGTAGGTTTTGACTGGCCTCCGTCTAACAGACAGGCTCGCTATCCAAGCTCTTTGGGAAATTCGGACTATCCGTACGCTTTCTGGAATGAATATACGGCAACTTCTGGAAGCTATGGTGGCAGACCCTTTTACACGTATGATGAATTTGGCTGGGATGGCGGTTCTTTTGCTGAACCAATTGATATAGACCTACAATGGGGTGGAGGTACCGACCAATGGGTGGGAAGCCCGGGAATCTCATTTGATGGAGATATTTCTGTTGTGAATGTTGCTTATAATGACTGGACAAGAAATAATTATTATATGTTTCACAGTGAAGCCTATGAAGATGGATATCTTGTCTTTGGTTCTGAATTTATCATCATAGATGAGCCAGGGGATTTAGTGCCTGGAGATGCCGGAGGAAGTTATAATTCCGCTCCCGCAGTTAGTATGACACCGGACGGAATGGGTGCGGTTGGTGTGGTTGGCCTATTTGCCGGTGGATTAGAGGATAACAGTGCAATTTCGAATAACCATACTTTTATATTCAAAATGACAGATGACCATGGATCCAGTTGGTACGGACCCTCTAGTACCGCACCACCCTATTACAATGATGAATATTATTTTGTTCCTGATAATGTGTTTGAGCATATGGAAGGTGTATATTTTAGTGATTACTATGATCCCTGTGCAGATACAACCTCTGCAATGACCAGCTGGTGGAGTTATTATGAGTTTGACATGAAGCTGGACAGTGAAGGAAATCCTCATATTTTGATGGAGATACTTCCCTGTGATGATTCCTTCTGTTATTATTATTCCGGGGATTTTAGCGAGGTCGGGTCCGGATATTATCATTTTACCATTGATAGAGATAACATTGATAGTCCCGGATTTGTTAATACTCCAACAGGGTGGAATTATTCGAAAGTAGTAACAGGAAGCGCTACCTGGGGTATTGCAGATCCAACTGGGAGCAGTTATATTTGGTCAACACAGGCTCAGCTTTCTTTTGACCCTGACGATCCCAACCTTGTTTGGGTCGTAAGTGATATGGGAATAAGAGGCCCCGTAGCAGACTACGATCCTGCGGACCCCAATGACTGTGAAGAACCATGGATTTGGTTTCCTGAATGGAGTGCAGATATCTTAATTTTTAAATCTACTGATAATGGTACTTCTTGGTGGAATCCATTGAACGCGTCAAATACTCCTGATGAAACCGATTGGGATGGTGCAGGATGTGATACGCCCAGTGGTTGGTGCAGTCCTGAAGAACAGTTTCCTCATTCCGCTCAATGGGCAACCAGTGATGAAGTGAATTATGTGTTTCAAATGCCTGACTGGTGGTTTAATGAAATCGGAGATATGGGTGGAGCAGACCACAAAAATCGGTTGTATGGAGGTTCTGCAGAATTTACCGAAAATTCTGAACCTGAGTATCCTGGAGATTGGATGTCCGGAGGAGATGTTGATGTAACAATTACCAATCTAGCTGGTTGGAATTTAGTCGGATTGCCTGTTGGGACTGAAGACAACTCTTATTCTCAGGTTTATCCAAACTCAATCAGTAATACTTTGTATGCCTTTGATGCGGGATATGTATCCGCGGAGAACCTTGAATTAGGCGAAGGATACTGGTTGCGATTTGATGCTGAGGGCGAAAATATGGTTATGGGTGAGAGCGTTAGTGAAATTCCCGTAACATTAGCCTCTGGATGGAATTTGATCTCTGGTGGATCTGAGCCAATGGGTGTCGAAACCATAAGTGATCCTTCTGGAATTATTGTAGCGAACACCCTATATGGATTTGGCACTGGGTATGAGTCTTCAACTGTACTCAATCCCGGGCAAGGTTATTGGATTCGTACAACTGCTGATGGTGATGTTGTCATTGGTGGAGCTGTTGCAAGGAGTCGTGAGTTTGTGGATCGCCTTAAAAATTCTAGCTCTATTTCGTTTAATGGAAAAACACTGTATTTTGATGCAATAGTTCCTGAAGCTGAAGAGCTCAGTTACAGTTTACCCCCTGTTCCTCCAGTAGGTGCATTTGATGTTCGTTACAGTAACGACCTCATTTATACCGGCTCAACCGGGAACATTGCGGTGATGAATCCTTATGGTGCACTTAATGTCTCTTATCATGTTGCTGATAATTCAAAATGGATTTTGAGTTCTGAAACTGGAGATATTTTTGAACTTTCAGGTTCCGGTCATTTTTCAATTTCAGATATTGAGAATGCTGAATTCACACTGGCTAAATCTGTAAGTAGTTTTGAACCTGTTACATTTGGTCTTCAAGGAAGTTATCCGAATCCATTCAATCCTACTACAACCATACATTACAGTCTGGAGACAGAAGGATTAACATCCCTGATCGTGTATGACATGATGGGAAGAGAAGTTAAATCTCTCGTTTCCGGTTACCTGACACCGAATCATTATTCAGTCGTCTGGAATGGAAAAGATAATGTCGACAGAACAGTACCTTCCGGAATTTACTTATATCGCCTGACTTCCGGTGAATTCACCGATATGAAAAAAGTCATGCTATTGAAGTAATAATCCGTTTTTCGGGTAAATTAATTAGGGGCTGTCCCAGAGGGATCAGCCCCTTTTTTTTTAACGGAAACAAATTTGAGCAGGACTCAGTAATACCGTAAATTTTTTGGGTATATTCAAGGGAAATAATGTCTGGACACAGTAAATGGTCAACTATAAAACGGAAAAAAGGAGCCCTGGATGCGAAGCGGGGGAAAATATTCACAACCTTGATCAAAGAAATAACGGTAGCAGCTAAAAACGGAGGTGGGGACGAATCAGCAAATCCCCGATTAAGACAGGCAATCCTGAAGGCCAAATCTGCTAATATGCCCCAGGATAACATTAAGCGAGCCATTAAAAAGGGAACTGGTGACCTTCCCGGTATGAGTTATGAGGAGGCTGTGTATGAAGGCTATGCTCCTGGAGGAGTTGCCGTTTTAATGGAAGTACTTACAGATAATAAAAACAGGACGGTTGCCGATATTCGTCATATCATGACAAAACACGGTGGTAATTTGGGAGAAAATGGAAGTGTATCCTGGATGTTCAACAAGATAGGAGAAATCATTCTTGATTTATCTGCAGGAGATGAAGAGACCGTTATGGAAGCTGTTCTGGAATCCGGTGCAGAAGATTTAGAAATAGATGAAAAATATTATATTATTTCCACAGAACCAAATACACTAATGAGTGTCAGGGATAGATTGGAAAATAATGGATATGAAATCAAATCAGCTGAGGTAGAAATGGTTCCGAATAATCTACAAAAAGTGGAAGGAGATGATGTTCCCAAAGTCTTGTCTTTATTGGAGGAATTGGATGACAATGAAGATATAAAGAATGTATATGCCAATGTTGATTTGGATGATGGATCTCTAAATTAGATCATTATTATTTTGGAAACAGTTTATTTGGATATGAATTGATGCGGGTAATCGGATTTGACCCCGGATTAAGCGCAACGGGATTTGGGATTATTGAGTCGGATGAAAAAAATAATGTTTATCATATCGATAATGGTGTTTTACGGCCTCCCAGAAAAATGCCACTTCCGGACAGGTTAAACTATTTGTATAAAAAAGGTATGGAACTATTGAAATCTTATTCTCCTGAAGTTCTGTCAATTGAAGATACATTTTACCACAAGAATATTAAATCTGCCATGTCTTTGGGGCAAGCAAGAGGAACACTTCTTTTAGTTGGCGCTCATATGGGTATTCCCTGTGTTGAGTATGCTCCCCGGAAGATAAAAATGTCCGTTGTTGGAAATGGAGCTGCATCTAAGGAACAGGTGAATTATATGATTTGTAAACTATTAAAATTACCGGAAGGAAATATTCCTACAGATGCTTCTGATGCTTTAGCAATTGCATTATGTTATATTCATCAAAAGAAATTTTAAAAACATGATTGATTCACTTTCAGGAATTTTAGTTAAGAAAGATCCTTCCGCAGCTATTATTGATATTGGTGGTGTTCGATTAAAAGTATTTATTACTGTAGGTTCTTATGAACAGTTACCTTCAAAAGGTGAGCAGGTTGAAATATTGACATATCTCCATGTCAAGGAAGATATTTTAAATTTATATGGGTTTTCAGGAGAGGAACAAAGAGAGTTGTTTGCCCTTTTAAACAGTGTTAACGGGATTGGACCACGATCTGCTTTAGGGATTCTTTCAGGTGCCCGGACCGAAGATTTGAAAAAAAGAATTGTTTCAGGTGATGTAAAATCATTGACCATCTTACCCGGTATTGGTCCGAAAATAGCGAAACGGATTATTGTTGAATTAAAAGAGAAATTCATTTCAACAGATGTGGATGAATTGCCGGGGAAATCCAGCTTTTCTCCTGAATCCGATCAGTTTAGAGACGCTCTTGATGCATTACAGTCTTTGGGATTTCACCGTTCCCAGGCATATCGAACATTAAATAAGATGGACAAATCTGGTGAATTAGATGGAAATTTGGAAGATGTTATAAAAAACGCATTGGGACGTATGAGGTAGAATTTGGTCAAGGTATTTCCATTCAGAGGATTGAGGCCCATCCCTGAAAAAGCGGTTGAAATTGCTTCCCCTCCCTATGATGTATTAAATGCTCAGGAGGCAAAGAAAATAATCAATAACCATCCTAATTCTTTTTTAAGGGTAAATAAAGCAGAATGTGAGTTTGATGACAGGATTGATCCACACAGCGAAACTGTCTACCAAAAAGCAAAAGAAAATTTACTGTTATTTATCGAAAATGGATTAATGATTCAAGATGAACAACCCTGTTTATATATATATAGATTAACTATCAATAACCAATGTCAGACAGGCCTATGCTGTGTGATGTCTGTTGAAGATTATGAAAATGGTTTAATAAAAAAACATGAATATACCCGCCCGGACAAGGTGGAAGATAGGGCAAACCATATTGAGTATGTAGAGGCACAGGTCGGTCCCGTTTTTTCCATTTTCAGAAACAGATCTGAAATATCAGATCTGTTTGAACAATTAACCCAGATAAAACCTGAAACCTCATTTACTTCAGATGATGGAGTGACTCATGATTTTTGGGTGATCAAAAACCATTCAATGATCAAAACCATTCAAAAAAGATTCAACACTCTTAGCTGCACCTACATAGCAGACGGACATCATCGTTCAGAATCTGCTGCGGAGGTCGTCCGACGCAAAAAAAACAATAAAGGATTTGAAACATTACTCAAACCATATCATTATTTTTTACAAGTATTATTCCCGGATGATGAGGTAAATATATTGTCCTATAACAGAATAGCGAAAAAACCAAAAGATTTATCTATGCACGAAGTAATGTTCAAAGCGGAATCCAATTTTAACTTAGCGATAAACAAAGAGGGATCTTTCTCTCCTGAAACCTCTCACACCTTTGGTGTTTATGCTGAAGGAAACTGGTACCGAATGGTTCTGTTGAATAGTCAAATTAAAGAGGATGACCCAGTTAGAGAGATTGATGCGGAAGTTTTACAACAATATTTCGTTGGACCTATTTTGAATATTAAGGATCCCAAGACCGATGAAAGGATTCAATTTGTGGGAGGTGTTAGAGGAAATAAGGAATTAGAAAACCGTGTAGATTCCGGAGAATTTGACATGGCATTTTCATTATATCCCACTACAGTGAGCCAGTTATTAAACGTGGCAGATGCTCAAAAAGTGATGCCGCCAAAATCAACTTGGTTTGAGCCGAAATTGAGGAGTGGAATGGTCGTGCATTTGTTAACTAATTAAAAAAGGAATTTCTTATGCTTATTCTTATTTCAGATGCGTTTGCTCCGGACCTTCAGGAGAAGCTTTCTCCGTATGGTAATATCACAAATGATAAGGGGAAACTGCCGGAAGCAACCATTGTACTAGTTCGCAGTAAAACAAAAGTAACAAAAGAGTATATTGATTTAGCACCAAATCTCAAGTTGGTTATCCGTGGCGGTGTAGGGCTTGATAACATTGATCTAAACTATGCTGCTGAGAAGGGAATTACTGTTTATAACACCGCTGCGGCCTCCTCAATTGCTGTTGCTGAACTGGCTTTCACACTGATGATTGCACTACCCAATCATGTAACCAAAGCTGACAGTACAATGCGTGCCGGTCAGTGGGCTAAAAAAGAACTGAAACGTTCCGAACTGTATGAAAAGACACTGGGAATTGTTGGGCTCGGAAGGATTGGAACCGAACTGGCTAAAAGAGCAAATGCTTTTGGTATGAAGGTTGTTGCCTACGATCCCTTTGTTGAGTCAAGCGAAGTTGCAACAATGAAATCAGATTTAAAAGACGTTCTAAACAATTCTGATTATGTTACTTTGCATCTTCCCCTTACTGGTGAAACCAAAGGATTGATCAATGCTGAAATGTTGAAGGAATTTAAGGACAGAGCCTATCTCATTAATACCGGGCGCGGAAAAACAATTGTTGAAGAAGATGTTGTTGAAGCATTGAAGAGTGGAAAACTGGCTGGTTTTGGTAATGATGTTTGGTATTCCGATCCACCAAAAAACACACCATTGATTGATGCGCCGAATGTCATTATGCTGCCACACTTAGGAGCCTCTACGAAGGAAAATCTGTTAAGAATTGGAGATATCATCGAATCCATTATCCGTGATTTCGTTACTACTGATTGACTTGTTTTTTGAAAGGAGATATTACAATGCAAAATCGTGTTTTTAATTTTAATCCTGGTCCTTCAACATTACCCTTGGAGGTTTTGAAAACAGTTCAGGAAGAATTATTGGATTACCAGGGTACAGGAATGTCGGTATTGGAAATTTCTCATCGGTCTTCTCAATTTGAGGAAATTAATCATTCGGCTAATAGTCTCATCAAGGAATTGTTGGGGCTGGGAGATGATTATCATCTGTTATTTGTAGGAGGTGGTGCATCCACACAATTTGCAAATATACCTTTAAATTTTCTCAGGGATTGGATGACAGCAAATTATGTGGATACTGGGACGTGGGCATCAAAGGCTATCAAGGAGGCGGAAAAAATTGGTAAAGTGGAAGTTATTGCTTCATCAAAAGACAAAAATTACACTTACATTCCAGAATTTGCTCCACAAGAAATAACCGATAATGCCGCATATGTTCATATAACTTCCAATAATACTATTAAGGGAACTCAATATCAAACCATCCCAGATACAAGAAGTATTCCTATTTTTGCAGATTTATCTTCTGATATTTGTTCACGGAACATTGATTATTCCCGGTTCTCTTTGTTTTATGCTGGTGCTCAAAAAAATCTTGGTCCCTCCGGAGTGACCATAGTGGGAATAAGTAAAGATATGCTGGAAAAATGTAATGAAAATCTTCCAACGATGGTGGATTACAAAACACATGCAGCAAAGAATTCGCTTTTTAACACTCCCCCCGTTTTTGCCATTTATATATTAAAACTGGTTTTGGAATGGGTAAAAAACAATGGCGGGCTGTCAGGTATTGAGGTGACAAACCAAAAGAAAAAAGATTTGATTTACAACCTTTTGGACTCACACAGTGATTTTTATAAACCCACAGCTGAAAAGAATAGCCGTAGCTGGATGAACATCACTTTCAGACTCCCGACTGAGGGTTTAGAAAAACAGTTTTTAGAAGAAAGTGTTGCCAACAGATTAATCGGATTGAAGGGGCACCGCAGTGTTGGCGGAATTCGTGTATCATTGTATAATGCAATGACGCTTGAAGGTACTGAAGCTGTGGCTGAGTTGATGAGATCATTTATAAATAAACATGGTTGATTTATCTTTTATGTATTTCAAATTCACCTGATTGATTTCTATAGAACAATTTTTTCTGCTCGTCTTTTAAAATGAATAAAACACCACTCCATAATCATCATGTTGCTTTGGGAGCTAAAATGGTAAATTTTGGTGGATTTGAAATGCCAGTATATTATACTGGCATTGCTGAAGAACATCAAGCTGTCAGAACTCATGCGGGATTATTTGATGTCAGTCACATGGGTCAAGTGATTATCAAAGGAGAAAATGCCCAACAATATTTACAAAAAATTGTAGTAAGTGATATTACTTTACTTTTACCAGGAAATGCTCAATATACCGTTATGTGCAATGAAAACGGTGGAATCATTGATGATTTATTGGTGTATTGTTATTCTGATTATTACATGTTGGTAGTGAACGCAGGTAATCTTGAAAAAATTTTAGAATGGTTAATAAAAAATAATAGTGTGAAAGCTCACATTGAAGATAAAAGTAATCAAATGAGTCTTTTGGCTGTTCAGGGACCGAACAGCCGAAAAATTGTTTCAGATTTTACCCGGATTTCTTTGGAGGATCTCAAATATTATCAGTTCATTCAATCGAACCAAATTAATTTTCCAATCACTATTTCCCGCACTGGATATACCGGTGAACTTGGATATGAGATATATTGCAGCGACAAAAATGCAGGATACTTGTGGGATGGTTTATTAAAAAAAGGTAAAAAATACAGGTTGGTTCCGACAGGACTTGGAGCAAGGGATATATTGAGAATGGAAATGAAATATTGTCTTTACGGAAATGATATAGATGAAACAACCCATCCTTTTGAAGCGGGATTGGGTTGGGTTGTTTCATTGGATAAGGATGATTTTATTGGACAAGAAGCCTTGATACCGATGAAGAGAGATTCTCCAAAGAGGTTGATTTGTTTCCAGATGGAGGAAAGAGCTATCCCACGAAAAGGATATCCCATTTGGATAAATGATGAAGAGAGGGGGGTTGTTACCAGCGGAGGATTTTCCTCGGTGTTAAATATAGGAGTTGGCATGGGGTATGTGCACCGAAAATTCAGTAAGGCGGGGAATCAAATTGGAATAGATGTCAGGGGAAAAGTGAAGAATGCCTTAATTAAAAAACCACCATTGTATACATATGGAACTTTATATTCCTGATCCTTATCATAATTTGAACAATAAAATATTTATTTGTTTACAGGAAAATAATGCAAAATCGTAGACAGGAAATAATAGGCATCTTATTATTGATTATTTCTCTATGTATTTTAGCCAGTCTGATTGGGTTTAATCCATCTGAGGAACCGAGGATTTCTCCAAATGTCAAGTTAACAAACACAATGGGGATTGTGGGAATTTATGTGTCATACGGATTAATTAAATTGGGGTTTGGTTATTCAGTAATCATTTTACCTCTATTAGGATTTGTTTGGGGTTGGTGGTTATTCAGTCACCGTAAACTTGAGAATCTTTACCGAACTACACTCTATCTTATTGGTGCTATGATATTGATATCCATCTCTCTTGGACAGACCACAATCTGGATTTATGAAGGCAATCCTCCTCATGTATTATATTCGGGATTTTCCGGATGGGCAATCGCTAATTTATTTCATAATTTTTTAGGTGGAATTGGAGTTTCCGTAATCTTGGCGGGAGGTTGGCTCCTGCTGCTCAGAGGATATTTTTCTTGGAGTTTTTATCATCCTTTTCAGATTGCTGGTAAATGGATACAAGATAAATGGAATTCATTTTCTTTGGAAAGGGAGTTGAAGAAAAAGGAAAAATCAAAGCAACAACATACCCAAGAACTGGTCTTAAAAATTGAAGAGAAAAAAGAGGAAGATTACACGGAAACTATAGAGAAGAAAGAAAAAATTACATCGGTAAAAGAGAATAATATAAAACCCACAGATGAGAAAAATACTTTATCTGAAATAGAAAATATTGATGTCCATTCAAGTAAGGAAGAAAAAACCGAATCCGGAATGTCAGATGACAAAGAAGATATTGAAGTTGGAGAAATGGTTGAAGAGGAAGAAGTTCCGCTAGATAAACTGAAAGAACGTAAGGCTCTCAAGCGAGAATATCAATTACCCACGACCGAATTGCTGGATTCACCCTTAAATATTCAGGATGGCATGAGTAGAGATGAGCTGTTGGAGAGAGCCAATTTTTTGACAAAATCATTGGAAACTTTCGGAGTTGAGGGGAAAGTTGTTAATGTACATCCGGGACCCGTTATTACATTGTTTGAGGTAGAGCCTGCGGAAGGAGTAAGGGTAAATAAATTTGTTCAACTGTCTGATGATTTAGCCAGAGTTATGGAGGCAAGCCGGGTGAGAGTTATTGCTCCTATACCTGGGAAATCATCTGTTGGTATAGAAATTCCAAATAGAGATCCTGCCTTGGTATATTACAAATCTATTGTGAATTCTGAAAAATTTGCCAGCAGTAAATCCTTGTTAACACTTGCAATCGGAAAAAGTACCTCCGGTGAGATCGAAACGTTAAATTTAGGTGACATGCCCCATCTACTGATTGCAGGAACAACAGGATCAGGGAAATCGGTTTGTTTGAACACGATAATTTGTAGTATGCTATACCGTGCAAAACCGGATGAGGTGCGATTTATGATAATCGATCCAAAAAAAGTCGAAATGACCATGTACCGTTCCCTGGAGAAATATTTCCTGATTCGTTCAGCAGATTTTGATGAACCCATTGTAACGACAACAGAAAATGCCATTCTTGCTCTCAAGGGATTAGAAAAAGAAATGGATAATAGATATACGATTTTGTCTGAAGTTGTAGTGAGAAACATAGGTGAATACAATAAAAAAATGAAATCTGAAAACCAACCTATAATGCCCTATATCATCCTGGTAATTGATGAATTGGCAGATCTAATGATGATGAGCGCTAAGGATGTTGAGGCACCCATCGCCCGATTAGCACAATTAGCTCGGGCAGTTGGAATTCATTTGGTCATTGCTACACAAAGACCCTCTGTTGATGTAATAACCGGTGTGATCAAAGCAAACTTTCCTTCCCGAATTGCCTTTCAGGTAGCAACAAAAATTGATTCACGAACCATCATTGATACATCAGGAGCAGAAAAATTAATTGGTAGAGGCGACATGCTTTTTGTTGGATTGGGCTCTGCAGAAACGGTACGCCTTCATAATGCCTTTTTGTCTCTTGAAGAGATCCAAGCGATTATGAATCATATCATTACCCAACCCGAAGGGGAAGAGTTAACACTCCCGAGCATTAAGGAATTTTCATCGGGTGATTTAAACATCGGGGGTGATGAACAAGATGAAATGCTTTCAGAAGCAATAAAATTAGTTGTTATCCATCAACAAGGATCCATATCGTTGCTCCAAAGACGATTAAAATTAGGTTATTCCCGGGCTGCCCGGTTAATGGATGAAATGGAGAAGATTGGAATTGTGGGGCCTTTCACTGGAAGCAAAGCCAGAGAGGTATTGGTGGATGAATCTTACCTTGAAATGATTTCCGATTGAAAAATATTTTTGAAAAATTTCAATTGTTTTTGGGATTTTGTTTTACTTTTCTTTTTAGTGAAACATCTCCTTTGGATTCAGTTATTCATAAATTTTATGCACAACCAGGAATTTATTATTTAAAGATTGAACAACACCATATGTCAACACAAAGCAGTTCTAATGGGGATTTATTCATAGAAGATAATCATCATTTAATGATTCGATTGCCAAACCTGTCACTTTTATTGGATAATAATTTATTTTATACATTCTATCCACATCAAAACAAAGTTATAATTGATCATTACATCAATTCTGAATTTAATTTAATTTCTATTTTGAATGGTGACTGGAAGAATCTTTCTGTGGACCGGATTGAAGAGGAAATTCAATCAAAAACTATTTATTTATCAATAGAAGATTATGAAATTTCCGGCATTCTTGAAATTGATAAATATTATAATCTCAAAGACTTAATAATAAATTTTAGTGAAAATGAATCTATTCATTTAAATCTTAATTTAAAGAAACATCAGTCGACGGATTTTACGAAAATAATTCCTGATACAACTGGATGGGAACTTATAGATTTTCGTGAATAAATATTTTAAACTGCTCTTCAGTGCGCTGATTAGCATACTTGGTATTTATCTGGCGTTCAAGGGTGAAGATCTCATTGAGTTATGGCACCAGATACAGCAGGTGGACTGGATTCTGTTATGGATAAGTTGTTTGCTGTTAATTTTCAGTTGTGTTATTCGGGCATTCCGGTGGCAGTTGCTTCTTAAGCCCGTGGAACACATCCCGCTTCATAGACTCTTCGCCGCTACAATGATTGGCTATTTTGGAAACGGTGTCCTTATTTTTCGGCTGGGAGAATTGCTCAAAGCCTATTCAGTGTCAGTGAACAGGAATATTTCTACGGCCCAGGCTTTTGGCACCGTGATCCTTGAGAGAATCATAGACCTTCTCATGGTTGCACTGATCTTTGCTATACTGATTCCATGGTTTCCTTTCGAACAAAACTTGCTTCGTGTTGCAATGCAGATTTTTTCAGCTGTGATAATTGCAATAGTCGTTTTAATTGGCATTGCCCACAAGTTTCGATGGCTGGATTTGATAAAGTATAAGACAGTTTTTCAGTCCGGATTTGGAGAAAAAGTATTTAATATCGTAAATGAGGTTTTTGATGGAATGATAATCATTCGGAAAACAAGGAATGGCTTGGGTATTGGTCTAACCAGTGTTTTTTTATGGGGTATTTACTATGTCACAACCTATATCTTACTTTCTGCTTGCGGATTAGACCTTGGCTTCATCGGTACCGGAATCATTTTTATAATTGGCAGTATTGCCATTGGCATCCCCGCACTTCCCGGTTCCGCAGGCACATATGATGCTGGCGTTAAATACGGATTAGTGGCTGTCTTTGCCATCATCAGTGAAAAAGCCCTGACCTACGCTATTGTTTCTCATGCAGTGTCCTATTTTCCGTTGGTGATCGTTGGTGCTGTATATTTCATGCTCAGCAGTGTGAAAATTAAAGACCTGAGGGAAAGACCATTGCCAGTATGAAGATATATGATTGTATCTTCTTGGACCGGGACGGAACTTTAAATCCTGATCCAGGTTATATTTCCTCATTGAAGGACTTTCGATTATATTCTTTTACATTGGATGCGCTGAAAAAATTATCTACACTATCTTCTCATCTTTGTATTGTTACTAACCAGTCGGGGATATCAAGGGGATTGATTGAAGAGAAAGAATTAGATAAAATACACTCTTATTTAGTTAGTAAAATTGAGCAGGAACATATGACAATTTCCGGATTGTATGTGTGTACTGATCTTCCCGGAACCGGTTCCAAACGCAGAAAACCTCAAACTGGTATGTTTCTTGAAGCTGAGAAAGATCTATCTATTGAACTAAATCAATGCTTAATGGTTGGTGATTCTCTCTCAGATATAGAAGTAGGGAACAGTCTTAATATGGACACCATGCTGGTTCTTACTGGTAGAGGACAGGAAACACTGAAAGAAATATCTAAAAAATTCACTGTTTCATTTACTGCAAAAAATCTGTATGAGGGTGCGGAAATGCTTTTGAGTTCAAAAAATTAAATGAAAATTGCAGTCTTGATGGGGAGTAATTCGCCGGAACGGGAAATTTCAATTAAAACAGGAAAATCTATTGAAAAAGCACTCCTTGAAATGTCTTATGAAGTTGATTGTATTGAATTCTCTGATGATTTTGGTTCAGCTATATCAAAACTATCAAATTATGACCTTGTTTTCAATGCTCTCCACGGAGGAATCGGAGAAAATGGTACTGTCCAGGGGTTTTTAGAGTGTCTGAAAATTTTCTATACAGGTTCCGGTGTGTTAGCTTCATCTGTTTGTATGAATAAACATTTTAGTAAATCCATTGCATCTCAAATGGGATACAAAACACCGGACTGGAGTTTGTTAAAAAAAGGAATGCAGATTCCACTTATAGATCATTTTCCTGTAATTGTGAAACCAAACTCTCAGGGTAGTACTGTTGGATTATCGCTAGTCCAAAACCGGTCGGAAATAAAAAAGGCTGTCAAATACGCTTTTGAATATGATGAATATGTTTTATTAGAAACCTTTATTCCAGGCAGAGAATTAACGGTTTCAATCGTTGGGGATAAAATCCTACCCATCGTGGAAATTATTCCTTCAAATGAGTTGTATGATTATAAATGTAAATATACAGAGGGAATGAGCAACTATGTATGTTCTCCCAAGCTCCCAGTTAATTTATCGGAAGAGATAAAGCAAACGGGAAAAAATATTTATAAACAAATTGGTTGCACTAATTATGGGAGAATTGATTTTCGATTAAATGAAGACAATATCCCCTGGTTTCTTGAGGTAAATACCCTACCGGGTATGACAGATACGAGTCTTGTACCTATGGCAGCACATAAAATTGGATGGTCGTTTGAATTTCTTATCGAAACAATTGTGAACGAGGCGATGCTGAAATGAAAATATGGATGGCAGTTTATACGAAACCCCGTCATGAAAAAATGGCTAATAAATATTTATGTGAGAAAAATATTAAGACATACTTACCTCTTATTAAAGTAAAACGAAAGTGGAGTGATAGATATCAGTGGATTGAAAAGCCCATGTTCACAAGCTATATTTTTGTATATGCTGAAAAAAACGAGTCTCATAATGTAGTCCAAACCTATGGTGTTCATCATGTCATTAAAATTGGTGGTGTAATACTTCCCATCTGTGAATCCGAAATTGAGGGAATTAGGAATTTGATTGAAGGAGGATTCAACCCTGAACCGACGGATTATTTTGTCATTGGTGATGAGGTTGAAATTATTGGAGGACCATTAAAGGGAATGATTGGTCTGGTATCCCACATAAAAGGAAAGGATCATTTTATATTAAAAATTAATGCTATTCAACATGCTATCCAATGTCAAATTGAAAGGCGATGGTTAAAAACAGTGAAGAAAAGGAAGCAGAGAGCATCTGTTTAATTTCTAATTAAATAATAGTAATGGCATTATCATTTTACAATAGTCTTAGTAAAAAGAAAGAAAAATTTATACCTATTAATAAAGACAGCGTACGATTATATACATGTGGACCAACCGTGTATGATGTAGCTCATATTGGAAATTTCCGCACATTTATTTTTGAGGATTTATTAAAACGTTTTCTCCTTTATAAGGATTATTCCGTTACCCATATTATGAACATAACGGACGTAGATGATAAAACCATTCATCGGTCCATTAAAGAAGACAAAACCTTAGCTGAATTAACTCAAAAATACACAGACCTATTTTTTAAGGATTTAACTTGGATGAAAGTAATACCTGCAGATGCATATCCAAAAGCAACTGATCATGTAAATGAAATGATTGAAATGATCCAAATATTAATTAAAAAGGAGTTTGCATATTTAACAAAAGATAACTCCATATTTTTTAAAATTTCAAAATATCCTGATTATGGAAAATTGGTAAATATTAAAAGTGATCAACTTCAATCATCCGAACGCATTTCCGAAGATGAATATAGCAAGGACAATCCACAGGATTTTGCATTATGGAAAGGACATAAACCTGAGGATGGTGACATCTGGTGGGATTCACCTTGGGGAAAAGGCAGACCCGGATGGCACATAGAATGTTCCGCCATGAGTATGAAATACCTCGGAGATTTTTTTGACCTTCATTGTGGGGGAGTGGATAATATTTTTCCACATCATGAAAATGAAATTGCTCAATCCCGTGCAGCAACAGATTCAAATTTTGTAAAGACATGGATACATGCAGAGCATTTACAAATTGAGGGAGATAAAATGAGCAAATCAGAGGAAAATTTTTATAGTATTGAAGATTTGAAAAAACAAGGATTTATTCCTGAGGTAATACGATATCTTCTATTAAATGGTCATTATCGTACAAAGTTAAATTTCTCTTTGTCAAAACAAAATGAAGGTGAACAGGCAATCCAAAGAATAATTGATATATCCTCAAAATTAAAATATATTGTAAATGATACAGAAGTGAATCCAGATTTATTTCCAAAATCATATGGAGAATTTATTGATGCACTCGAGGACGATCTGGATACACCAAAAGCATTGGCAGTTTTATTCACATGGATTAGAGAAATGAATAAAAAGATAGAAGAAAATGAATTGAGTGTGGAGGCAGCATTGAAAGGAGTAAATTTTCTTAAAACGGTTAATAACATTTTAGGCATTATCCCTCCCCAATTAATAATTCCTGAAAATATTCAACGACTGATAAACAAAAGAATTCGTGCTCGAAATAAAAAGAATTGGAATGAATCTGATAGGATAAGAGATGAATTATATAAGTTGGGGTGGAAAATTGAAGATAATACTGATGGTTCTTTATGCAAACCTGTATGGTTCCATAAAGAACGGTAAATTAAAGAATTAAATATTTTTTTAATTTATTTTCTAAATTGTTTGATTTTTTCATATTAAACGAGATAAATTTGCAGGCTTTATTATAAATGAAATAATTATTCAGGCTCTTTAAAAAGGATAGGAATAGATGTTATTTGTCGAATTCACAGAAAAGGTGTTGCATATGGCGAGAATAATTAAGGGCAGAGTAAAGTATTTTTTTGCCGATGTAGCTCAGCTGGCAGAGCAGCTGATTTGTAATCAGCAGGTCGTGGGTTCGAATCCCTCCGTCGGCTCTTTAAAAAAATATGTAGGATGAAATTTGGATTTAATATTTATGGGACTGTTGCTTACGTCATTAACATAACTGAGTTTTTATGTGTGCATGGAGACTCATAGGGGAGATGGCCGAGTGGTCAATGGCAGCAGACTGTAAATCTGCCGGCGTACGCCTACGGAGGTTCAAATCCTTCTCTCCCCACAATTTTGCGGGTGTAGTTCAATGGTAGAACACCAGCCTTCCAAGCTGGTTACGTGAGTTCGATTCTCATCACCCGCTCATTCATGCCTATGTAGCTCAGTCGGTAGAGCACTTCCTTGGTAAGGAAGAGGTCACCGGTTCAAATCCGGTCGTAGGCTCAAAAAATTAAAAAATAACAAGGAGTAGTCATGTCGAAGGAAAAATTTGAAAGAACGAAGCCACACGTTAATAT
>CAZBBE010000019.1:0-17134 GCA_964489755.1 uncultured bacterium
CAACCCGAACACGGATCAGTTTTGAACTTGCTCAAAAACGTTTGAGTGCAGATATCGTTAATTTTTCAGGCACAGGCAGCAGTTTAAAAAAAGGAGAATCCTTTAAAGATACCGTCCAGAATCTGGAAGCGATGAAAATAGATGCAGTGGTCATGCGCCATCCTGTTCCAGGGTCCCCCTATCAGTTGACACGATTCATAGATGCGGTTGTGATCAATGCAGGCGATGGAGCCCATGAACATCCCACCCAGGCTATCCTGGATATGATGAGTCTCCAGGAAGTTTTTGGTGCATTGAAGGGATTAAAGGTTGGTATCATAGGGGATATTGCTCACAGCCGTGTTGCCCGCAGTAATATCTTTGGTTTGGCAGCAATGGGAGCAAAGGTTGCTCTGTGCGGACCACCAACACTGTTACCCTTAAATGTTGAGGTTTTACCGGCAAAAGTATCGTATTCTATAGATGAGGTGATTAATTGGGCGGATGCGATTATCATCCTGCGGTTACAACTGGAACGGATGGGTCAAAAACTCATTCCGTCAGTCAGAGAATATCGATCACTTTTTGGAATCACCTCTGAACGAATGAAAAATCACACTAAACAACTTGTCATCATGCATCCCGGTCCTATGAACAGGGGAATCGAAATTGATAGTGATGTTGCCGACGGAAAACAGGCAATCATTTTAAATCAGGTGTTGAATGGAGTGGCATCGAGGATGGCAATTCTTTATTTGCTCTTAGGACAAAAAATACCAGAGGAATCTGAAAAGAGCATATCCTAATGAAAATGGATCTTAAAAAACAACCAAAATCCATTTTATTGAAAAACGGTACCATTATCGATCCTCATACTAAAAAATCGTTTTCAGGACACGTATGGATAAAGAATGGTAAAATTGAAGATCTGGTTCAATACGATGTACCAAAAGACATTCCCTCTATTGATTGTTCAGGGAAAATTATCACTCATGGTTTCTGCGATCTTCACGTCCATTTTCGTGAACCGGGACGTGAGGATAAGGAAACTCTTGAAACAGGCAGTAATGCTGCATTGGCTGGAGGATTTACACGAGTGTGTGTTATGCCCAATACGGAACCCCCTTTGGATTCACCGGAATCCATTCGTTTTATAATGGAAAAGTCAAAAAATTTTCCTGTTCATATTCATCCCATCGGAGCCATAACTAAGAATCAGAACGGAAAAGAAATAACTGAAATGGGAGGGATGGTGGAAGCAGGTGCAGTAGCGTTTAGTGATGACGGTCTTCCAGTTTCAGACGGTCAGGTATTTCGGTTAGCTTGTGAATATGCTAAAATGTTTGGTGTTCCGATAATCAATCATGCAGAAGATCCTAGTATACGCAAAAATGGTGTGATGCATGAGGGAACTGTTTCGGCAGAGATCGGTTTGACAGGAAATCCGGATGTAGCAGAATCATCCATGGTAAACAGAGATTTAGAATTAAGTGTGTTAACCGGAACTCATGTACATGTTCCTCATGTATCTGCTAAAAGAAGTGTTAGACATATAAGGAAAACATTAGAGTTTTCGAAATCAATCTCATCAGAAGTGACGCCACACCATTTATATTTTAATCATGAGTCCTTACACTCATTTAATACATCATTCAAGGTTGCTCCGCCTATTCGAACTGAAAAAGACAGACTGGCATTGATTTCTGCAGTGAAAGATGGAATTATTACATGTATAGCTACAGACCATGCTCCTCATACCGTTGAAGAAAAAGAAGCGGATTTTAATGAAGCGCCATTCGGAATGATCGGATTGGAATCCTGTTTTGGTGCTGTGAATACAGTATTGAAAAATGAGCTGAACATCATGGAGGTAATTTGTTTGCTCACCATCAATCCCCGAAAAGTGATGGGTTTCGAAACAAACCTTTTTAAAAAGGGAATGCCTGCAGAATTAACCATTCTTGACATCGAGAAAGAATGGATCTTTGGACTGGATGATATCCATTCAAAATCCCGGAACACTCCATTTATTGATGAGACCCTTTTCGGAAAAGTAATCGGTTGTTTTTCGAAAGGTATCTATTTTATTTCTTAGTTGACACTCTGTATGAAAGAATACTACTTTTATCGGCTTTTTTCGTTACGATAATTTTGAAAACACGATCTATTAAACAAAAGGAAATTGAGCACTACTGGTGGCTTGCAGATGCCGACGGTCAGGTATTAGGGCGTTTTGCCAGTCAAATTGCCCAAATTTTACGTGGAAAGCATAAACCTGATTTTACACCCCACCTAGATATGGGTGATTGCGTAGTCGTTGTGAATGCGGAAAAAATCCGTGTTACTGGGAACAAGGAAACTAATAAGGAATATTTCCGGCATTCAGGGTATCCAGGAGGACAATCATTTACAAATCTAAAATTGATGCGTAAAACCCATCCAGAGAGAATTGTAAAAAATGCCATAAGGGGGATGCTGCCTCATAATCGTTTAGGTAGAAGAATTTTGGGTCATCTTAAAGTTTATTCGGGTAACGATCACCCACATCATGCTCAAAATCCAAAAGTAATGGAATTTTAAATGTCAAAAACAACTTATTACGGTACAGGTAGAAGAAAAAGGTCAATCGCTCGTGTATATTTAGCTCCCGGTAAAGGGAAGATTACGGTGAATGGGCGTCCCTATAATGATTATTTGTGCAGAGGCCCATTGTCGACGGTTGTGACTCAACCCCTCAGTGCAGTAGATTCACTGGAAAGTTATGATATTCAAGCCCAAGTAAAAGGAGGCGGACTCACGGGACAGGCAGGGGCTTTAAGACTTGGGATTTCCCGAGCATTAGTTAAAGTGAACGAAGATTTCAGAAAAGAATTAAGAAAGGGTGGATTTCTTACACGGGATTCCAGACAGGTGGAACGAAAAAAATATGGCCAACCTGGAGCACGGAAACGATTTCAATTTTCTAAACGATAAATTTATGACAGAAATAAAATTTGATGATTTATTAAGAACCGGTGCCCATTTCGGTCATGTTACTAGTAAATGGAACCCTTATTATGAACCGTTTGTTTTGATGGTGAGAAATGGAGTTCATATTATTAATCTGGAAGAAACGATTAAAAACCTCAATAATGCGATTCAATTTTTACAGGATACGGTTCGGGATAAGGGAGAAATTTTATTTGTGGGTACCAAAAAACAGGCTAAGGATACGGTTCAGGAAGAAGCAGACCGGTGCAGTATGTTTTATGTTGTGGAACGTTGGCTGGGAGGTACATTAACCAATTTTTCTACGATCAGGAAAAGTATAAAAAGACTTCAATTGTTGGAAAAAGAAGGCTCCAGCATTTATGAAAATTTAACAAAAAAAGAAATACAGATGCTGAATCGTGAACGCATTAAATTGTCGGATCAGCATCGTGGAATTAAGGATATGCGCAGGCTCCCGGAAGCTGTGGTTGTCGTTGATGCTAATCACGAAGCAACCGTTATCAAGGAAACCAATCGTTTGGAGATCCCGGTGGTTGCTATTGTGGATTCTAACACGGACCCTCGTCCTGTGGATTATCCCATACCAGCGAATGATGATTCTATACGTACCATTAAACTGATTATCTCTGCGATTGCTGATGGAATCATTGCTGCAAGAGACGGCTCGGATTCCCTTGAGGAATCAATTGCTGGAATGAATGAAGCGGGTAAGGATGATGAATCAGATGCAGTTGAATCTGAAGATAATTCTGAAAAAGAATCTTTGTCTGTGGAATCGGGTGAAAACGAAAGCGTTGAAGAAAGTGAAACTGACAATCAGGAAACGGAAGAATCTGATACCGACTCAACTGAATCTGAAGAAATATCGGTAACAGATTCAGAGAGTACTGATACAATTGAAGAGGTCCCGGAATCAAGTGACGAATCAGAAGATGAAGATGTTGAAGATGAATTAACTGAAAAAGAGTCGATGAAAAATAAGGATTAGTCAATTGATTGTGAATGTAAAATTAGTCAAGGAATTACGTGAAAAAACTGGTGCAGGAATGATGGACTGCAAACAGGCACTGGTCAAATCTTCAGGGGACATGGAAAAAGCTGTTGATTTTTTAAGAAAATCCGGGATTGCAAAAGCGGGAAAAAAAGTATCCCGGGATGCAAAAGAAGGAATGGTGTACTCCTACATCCATCAGGGCAATCGGCTCGGTGTTTTATTGGAAATAGGATGTGAAACGGATTTTGTGGCAAAAACAGATGGGTTTCAGGATTTAGCCCATAATATATCCATGCAGATAGCAGCAACAAATCCCATTGCTTTGAGCCGGGAAAAAGTTCCTCAGAAAGTGATCAACAGGGAAAAAGAGATTTATTCAGAACAAGCGAAATCATCCGGAAAACCAGATAATATTATTAAGAAAATGGTGGAAGGGAAATTAAATAAATTCTACCAGGAAAACTGCCTTTTAGAGCAGAACTTTATTAAAGATCCGGATAAAATACTTCAGGATATTATAACTGAAACCATCGCGACCCTTGGTGAAAATATCATTGTGAACCGATATATCCGGTTCGCAATCGGCGAAGAAGCCTAACCTTATTTTATCCCCTCATGAATAATCCTGTCTACAGACGGGTTCTCCTGAAATTGAGTGGGGAAGTCCTTGCTGGAGAGAAGGGTTTTGGAATCGATCCTGAACGAGCTGATTATTTGGCTTGGGAAGTGAAATCCATTTATGATTTGGGAGTTTCCATTGGACTAATTATCGGAGCTGGTAATATCTTTCGAGGTCTTCAGGCTTCGGGTAAAGGAATGGATCGTGTCACCGGTGATTATCTGGGAATGTTGGCAACTGTCATGAATTCCATCGCTTTACAGGACGCTTTGGAAAATGTTGACTGCGATACACGAACTCTCACTGCGTTAAAGGTAGACCAGATTGCGGAGCCCTACATTCGGAGGCGAGCCTTACGCCATTTAGAAAAAGATCGGATTGTGATTGTGGCCGGGGGAACCGGAAATCCTTTTTTCAGTACAGATACTGGCGCTGCCCTGCGAGCCTCAGAATTAGAAGCGGAAGTGGTTTTAAAAGGTACCAAAGTGGATGGAGTGTATGATAAAGATCCTAAGAAACATTCCGATGCTGTCAAGTACGACACTATCACTTATAAAGAAGTTATTGCAAAGAATTTGCGGGTGATGGATTTAACAGCTATCACACTATGCAGTGAAAACTCTTTACCCATTCAAATCTTTAACATAAATTCTCCTGGATACTTGAAAGATATTGTATTAGGAAATAATTTAGGGACCTTAGTTAGCAATTAATCTATGATTCAGGATATTTTAAAGGATGCACTCCACCGAATGGATCTGGCGGTCAAACATACCCGCATGGAGTTGGCAAAAGTACGCACCGGAAGGGCAAATCCGGAGTTGCTTGAAGGATTGAGTATTGATTATTATGGAACGATGACTCCTTTGAATCAGTTATCAAGTATTACTGTACCGGATGCCTCCTTGATTTCTATTCAGCCCTATGATAAAACTTTAATTCCAGAAATTGAAAAAATCATCATGCAAAGCAATCTTGGTTTATCTCCCAATAATAATGGTACTTCCGTCTTAGTACCCATTCCACCGTTATCTGAAGAACGGCGAAAGGATTTAATTAAACATGTCCATCAATTGATGGAGGAGGGAAGAATTGCTGTCCGTAATGTAAGGAGGGATGCAAATCATCACTTGAAGTCTCTGCAATCAGAGGATCATCTTTCAGAAGATGAAATACACCGTTCTGAACAGGAAGTTCAGCGATATACAGATGACCATGTAAAACTGTTGGGAGACCTGCAGGTAACGAAAGAAAAAGAACTAATGGAATTTTAACTTAAATGGACATAGTGTTTAAAAAGCCCCGTAAATCGGGGCTTTTTAGTTAGTAAACCAGGTTATTTCGTGTGTTTCATTAATCACACTTGGAATACCCGCATCCCTGACAGGTTATACACCCTGATTCAAATTGTACTGGACCGCCACAATCGGGGCAATTCGTTACAGATTTTAATGTGAAATCTGCCACATCACTTGACCGTTCTTCTGATTCCTCCGCCATTGTGATCGTCAGGCTTTTTTTGTCTTCACTATTTTTCTTTGAATGTCTGGATTCTAAATAATCATCAAGGGCTTTTCCTATGGCGTCAGGAGTGGATAAAATGAGGCGTCCATCTTCCCATGTGGGGTTGGGTCCGCTGATCCCTTTTAATTGTTTAACGATTGCTTTTGGATTGACCCCGGACCGTAATGACAGTGAAATCAGACGGCTGATTGCTTCTGATTGTGCGGCTGCGTGACCTCCTGCCTTTCCGATTGCTGTGAAGACTTCACATAATCCGTTTTCATCTTCATTCACTGTGATGTAAAGTGTTCCTTCTCCGGTTCGAATCCTTTTTGTTTCACCATATGTGATAGAGGGTCTGATCCTCGGATCACTGCTTGATCTTGATTGAATTTGTTCTGATTTATTTACTTTTTTGGTATCGGATTTCTTATCCGTGACTAAAATTCCTTCCCGAGAACCTTCTCTGTAGACGGTAATTCCTTTCAGTAGAGATTTATAAGCTGTCATGTAGATATCTGCCACGGTTTCCCTAGTTACTTCTTCCGGCAGGTTCACTGTAGAAGAAATGGAACTGTCTATGTATTTCTGGATGGTCCCCTGCATTTTCACACGGAAAAAAGGATCAATTTCATGGGCGGTAATCACATAATCCGGGAGGGTTTTATCATCATTAAACAATTTGTTAATGATGGGATGAAACACCTTATACTCATTAAATGTTTTACCGTAGCCATCGTTTTGTTTTACCCTGCGATTATATGATGTAGCAAATATGGGTTCTATTCCAGAAGTAACCCTGGCAACGATTGCACCGGATCCTGTTGGAGCGACGGTGTTCAGGGTGGAATTTCTTATACCGTTTTGCTGAATTTTATTCTTTAATTTTTTTGGTAATTGCTGGATAAACTTACTTTTAGAATATCCATCCCAATGAAAATTAGGAAAGGGTAATTTCTCCTGGGCTAATTGAATACTCGTTTCATAGGCGGTATCCCGGAAAATTTTCATAACCTGGTCCACCGTTTGTAAAGCATCTACACTGTCATATTTGATTTTCATTTTCACCAGCATGTCCCCCAATCCGAGGATACCTAACCCGATTCGCCGGTCACTTTCGGCATTTTTTTTCTGTTCGTCCAGAGCATGCCTGTCAATATTCAAATCAATTACATTGTCAAGGAAACGGGTTCCGACGCTGACGATCTCTTTGAATTTTTCTATCTTGAAATTACCCTTGTCATCAACAAACCGTTCTAGATTAATCGCCCCTAAATTACAGCAACCTCCATCTGGAAGAGGTTGTTCCGCACAGGGATTTGTTGATACGAGGGGACTGCAGTATTCCGCATTGTGATATTCTCTCATGGTATCCCAAAAAAGGAGTCCCGGTTCAGCGCTGTCGTGGGCATTGTGTATTATCTTTTTCCACAGAGAACGGGCAGAAACTGTTTTATACACATTTCCATCATAGATTAAATCAAAATCTGAATCAGCTTCAACAGCTTTCATGAATTTATGGGTCAACAGTACAGAGATATTTGAGAACTTAACCATATTGATATCACCGGTTTTTATTTCTATGAATTTTTCAATGTCCGGATGATCTACTCTTAAAGTTTGCATATTTGCGCCTCGGCGACCGTGCTGGGCAATGGTATTGGTGTTTTCACTGAACAGGTTCATGAAACCAGTGGGACCGCAGGAGGATCCGCCGGTTCCGTTGATTTGATCTCCGGATGGGCGAAGAATGGACAGATCATGCCCGCACCCTCCACCGTACTTGTAGGTAAGCGCTTCTTCGATGATGGTATTATAAATACTCTTTACAGAATCATCCTGAATTCCCATTACATAACAATTATTCAGCGTGGTGGTGATGTCGTCCCTTCCGGCACCATGCATGATGCGACCGCCAGGAACAAATTTAAAATCCTCTAATGCATCAAAAAATTTAACTTTCCATTTATCCTGAAGTGTTTTCGTCCTTTCCACGGAGGCAAGAGCGTTAGCCTGGCGTTCCCATAATTCCCAGGGGTGGTTTTCCCATGGAGCCAGGTATTTTTTCTTGAGGACATCTGCACCCAGTGAGTCGTCCTCATAGTATGATGTAAGGGTATAGGCTTCAGGGACAGTTGATTCTTCTTTTTTCCCCTGCTGGGATTGGAGTTCAATTAGACTTTGCTTTACCCTGGGGTCCAGTTGATTTACATCACTTGTGTTCAAATCAAGTTCTATAGCTTCTGCCATATTATTCCTTTAAAATATATTGTATGTGGATGTTTGAAACATTATTTATAACTTGAACAAAGAGGAAGGCAAGTATCATATGTTTCCGGAATCAAACAGTCAAATTTCCGTTGGTTGGCGAAGACGAATCTATTTTAGGATATAGAAATATCCTAAAAATATTGTTTCTCTCGTCGTGAAATAAATTGATATTTGGCAACAGTTTACATGAGTTTTTTTGAAGCATTTTTCGAATGTCTACATAACTGCTTATTATTTAATCATTTAGAAAATACGATTAGGAAAATAAATGAGGTACATCTGGAATTGCATTAAATTTGGATACTCTAACATTGGTCTAATAAATGTTCAGTGATTGTAAATAAGAGTTGGATAGGGTAATTTTAATATATAAAAAGGGGTTTAATTATTTTATTTATTGTTTTATCCTTTTCTCAGGTAAAAGTTGGAGATGAGCATATACGTCTTTTGACCTAATAGAGTTATCGACTGCCTTCCCAGATATTGCCAAAATCAAAGGAATGGACCAAACTGGACATAATAAACCGGCAAACACCCATTCATCATCCTTGCAAAATGGCATAAAAAGTGATTACTTTATGAGGATAACTGCGGGCGTCGTATAATGGCTATTACCCCAGCTTCCCAAGCTGGAGACGAGGGTTCGATTCCCTTCGCCCGCTCTGTAAAAATCAAACACTCTATTGAACAGTTTTTTAATCTCATTTATACAGTTAGCTTTTCAAATCATCTATATAAGCCTTATCGCACGGGTTATTGTTTCGTGGTTTAACATTTATTCTAGTGGTGAGATCGTCCAGTGGGTCTACCGCATCACTGATCCCATCATCAGACCCATTCAACAAATACTTCCACCAATGGCAATCGGGATTGACTTTTCACCGCTCATTGCAATATTTGTTTTAGGATTCATCAAAAAAGCCTTGATCTGGGCAATTATGTAAAACGCAACCAATAATAATAAAAATATTGTGATGTCTGAATATTACCACACTAATTTTATTACTAATAATATGGAGAGAAATATATGAAATACTGGATAATTTTAACGTCTTTGATCTGTTTGGGTTACTCTCAGGAAAAATCCAAGGAAGACAAGTTTTTAAATATTAAGGTTCAAGATGTCACTGCCCAGGGTGAAATCGATGCCCTTCGAAAAGAATATCTGGATCAAAAAAAAACCATCGTTATTGGGTATAAAGAAAAAATTAAAACTCTTAAGAATGAGCAAAAAGAAGACATGAAGTCACTCAAAAAATCTTTCCGGCAAAGATTAAGAGAAGTGAGGGAAAAGTATAAACATGTGAAATTTCCTAAGGAGAAGGGAAAAAAGATGATTAAACCAAAAAATATAGAAAATACAGAAAAGCTTCAAAAAACAGAACCAAAATAATGATACAAAAAGGACTCTATTCATCATTTGCAGAAACACACGATATTCATGTGACTGTTCACAGCAAATTTGATCCAAGTGTATCCAATTTGTCCGAGGGGCAGTACTGCTATATGTATAATGTCACCATTCAAAATAAAGGACAAGTACCCGTAACATTGATGAACCGTTATTGGCACATTACTGATGGATTGGGAAGAATACAGGAAGTTAGGGGTGAGGGAGTTATCGGGAAACGCCCTACATTAAATCCAGGAGATAAACATCAATATTCCAGTTTCTGTCCACTTGAAACACAATATGGAGTGATGAAGGGTCACTATGAAATGGTTACTGATGAGGGTGAAACTGTTTTTGTGGAAGTGGCTCCGTTTCGCCTTGCCGTACCCCACGCCCTGAATTAATAATCCGAAAGGTATTTCCCGGGAGAATACTCCGCTTCCACATGTTTTAATATTTCGCTTTTTACCCTCCACACAGATTTCATTTTTTCCATAACAAATAAATGGGCTTGATCATCGTAGTGAGGTGATTCAGGGCGAGCGGTCGCACTTCCGTATTGATGAATACTCTCGGAAAACACCTTTCCGTTTTTGTCCCATTTTACAAAGAAAAAAAGCCCGTCCCCGCTGTTTCCAATTAAGTTTCCATCTCCATTATTACTGCTATACACAGCACGTAGAATATCCGGACCTCCACCAATAGCTAAATTCGTTTCTCCCCATGCCAATCGCTGAACATTGCCGAACGGCACTCTTAAAGAGCCATGAAATTTCTTTAAATATTCTGCCGCATTTCCAGTGTGCTCCAACAAAAAAGCATCATTAATATTTTTGTATTTGAACTGTAAGAATGGTTTGGTTGATAATATGGCTAAGGCGGCTTCCCTATTCTCAGGATGTGTACTGAAATTCCAGCTAGCCAAAACTGATTTCACTTCCTGAAGGTCTGAACCGGAAACATCAATGGCTTTGATTATATCATTTATATATTGTGCCATGGCTGATTGTTCAGAATAATAAAGGTCAAATTTGATTGCTTTTAATTCTTCAAATGTAATTTCTGTATCGCTTGAAAATAGATCAAAGGCACGATAGGCTCTGTTGTTCATGTGTCGTTCAATTCCCCATTCCAAAGGATAAAAGTCCGGACTCAAATTATCCAGATCGTCAGTTACCCTAAAGGGAGTTTGATTTGTACTGAAAAGAAACCCACTTTCCGGATTTCGAACCATGGGTATGTTTTCAATAGGTATTGTATTTTCCCAGAGTGTCTCCGATGTCCATCCAGGCAAATATCCCTTCCAATCAAAACCCGGTTGTCTATCGGGGAAGCTTCCATTATAAATATAAAATATGTTTCCTGAATAATCTGCATAGACAGTGTTCAGTGAAGGTATACCCTGCATTTGTATCGATTTGTACCACTCCGAAAAATTTGATGATTTGTTCATTCTATACCATTGTTCTATCTGGCGAATCTCATTCATTCCGGAATATCTTATTGCATAAGTTCCATGGTCAAATTGAAGAACGGGACCATAAACGGACCACAGGACCTCCCGTTTTATTGTCCATGAAAAGGGGCCCAGTATTTTCAGTTTTATGGACATGGTTTTTTTCTCCAACTCTACCCATGCATTATCAAATTTGTAGAGGTCAGGATTTTCTGGATGAATATCCAAAATATAGGTATCAATCAAATCTGGTTCATTGACAGTGTGAACCCATCCGAGGCTGTCATTATGTCCCACGAAAATCACTGGTGAACCGGGAAACAATCCACCGCTCATGTTCCAACCATCTTCACTGTGAACATGTGCCTCATACCATGAGGTTGGTCCGTCCCAGGGCTGATGAGAATTTATGACCAGCATGGTTTCACCATTTTCAGATCGTTTTGGTGAAACTGCAAAACCGTTTGATCCGATGGGTGAAGGGCTATTTTCTTTTTTAGATTTGGATTGGATTTCTGGTTTTTCTGTGAGATTGAATAAAGATTCCAGTTCTCTGTCCAAACCGAAAAACATGGGTGTCCTAAAAACAAATCCCATTACAATATCCCTTGGTTCAACAGGAAATACATTCAGTTTAATTTCATCATTGTTTTCGTGCGCAAATAGATTTATGCCTTGACAATATCCTTCCATTAATAGTTTGACATCGGGGCTTAGGTGAGAATGATAAAATTTATCCACTGATTCATAAATTCTGAGCCATTCCATTAGGAAATCTGTTACAGCTCCATCCTTTCCTTTAAATAATCCCGATTTTTGTTTCACCATAATGATAACATCCTGTATGGTGCTGAAGTCATCCTCCGAATGAGCATAGGCAAGCCCAAACGCAGCATCCGGATCCGTTTTTCCGAATATATGTGGCACTCCCCAAGTGTCGCGATAAATAGTAACTTCCCTGGATTTAGCTTCCATCAATTCGTCTTCAGAAAGGGTAAAACCTGGACGGTAAATCCATTTTGAAATTAGAAATCCGGAGAACAGGATAATAAGGGTTACAGGCAGGGAGTATTTAGTGAATTTATTTCTCATGAATAAGCGCTAATATTATTAATTTTCTTACTCATGATAAAAACTAAACCTGATAAACTGCCGAAAGGTGTCCGTCCTCCCATTTCCACCATGGTTTATGATGGAGACTGTGGTTTCTGTACATTTTGGATAAAACGATGGGAAACCAAGACCGGGGGGAAAATACACTATATTTCCTATCAGGAATGTGGCAACCAATTTTCACCTTTATCCGAAAACGAATTTCAATCCTCAGTTTTTCTCATCCTTCCAAATGGCATCTTTTTGAGTGGAGCTGAGGCTGTCTTTACATCTCTTTCATCCAATCGATTTTTGAGTTGGCTCAATTGGACCTACAAAAGGATTAGGTTGTTTCGGACCCTATCAGAATCTGCATATTCATTTGTTGCAGCTAAGCGGAATTTTTTCAGTAAGGTTACAAAAATCCTTTGGGGTAAAAACACAGAGGTTCCTTCATATCACATTTCCCGATGGTTGTTTTTAAAACTACTTGCGGTTATTTACCTGATTGCATTTACATCCTTTTGGGTTCAGTGGACTGGATTGGTTGGACCCGAGGGGATTCTCCCTATTACAGAATTTTTTAATCACATTGAAAATCAATTTGTAAATGAAGGTTTTCTTCATGCTCCCTCTCTCCAGTGGTTTTTCCAGGATTTCGGAGGGATGGGTTTCATTTGTGTTTTAGGAATGGTTTTATCAATGCTTATGTTGTTAGGAGTATTGCCCGGACTTTCAGCAGTAGGATTATGGCTTTTATATTTATCGGTGTACACCGGAGGACAGAGATTCTTGAATTTTCAGTGGGACATTCTCTTATTGGAAAGTGGATTTCTTGCAATTTGGATTGCGCCATTCTGTTTTCGATTCCAATTGTCAAATCGTAATCCTCTTTTGGGAGGGTTTGTCTTTTTGATGCGTTGGCTTTTGTTCCGTCTCATATTTTTTTCCGGTGTTACCAAAATAGCCAGCGGTGACCCAGTCTGGATGGACTTGACAGCTCTAACATACCATTATGAAACTCAGCCCCTTGCTACATGGACGGCTTGGTACATGCATCAACTGCCGGTGTGGTTTCATCAATTATCAACCGGATTTATGTTTTTTGTGGAATTGGTTGTTCCCTTTTTTATCTTCGGTCCACGAAGGGTCAAACTGTGTGCCTGTTTTTACATCACTCTTTTGATGGGACTCATTTTCCTCACCGGGAATTATACATTTTTTAATTTATTAACACTGAGCCTCTGCATTTTCCTTTTCGATGACAGCATTTTGAAAAATTTTTTCAAATCAGAAACAGTCTTTTCTGTTCCAAATAATACTGAATTATCCAATTGGAGTCAAATAAAGGAAAAGATCATCATTGGATTTGTATTAATGGTTCTTCTGTTAAGCAGTGTACACACAATGTCACGGTATCTCCCTGATGTAAGGGTTCCATCAGTCATTCGTAATACATTGAGCTCGATTCGTCCGTTTGGAATCATCAACACCTATGGATTGTTTTCTGTCATGACGACCACTCGACCGGAGCTCATCATAGAAAAAAGTGAAAACGGCACTGACTGGGAAGAGATTCAGTTTAAATGGAAAGCGGGGAAGGAGGATGCTCGCCCCGGTTTTGTTCAACCACACCAACCAAGGCTGGATTGGCAATTGTGGTTTGCGGCTCTGTTTTTTGAACAGGTGGATGAAATCTATTGGCAAATGAACAGTACGAAACCGGAGACATTTCAGGATCATGCAGCATTTATGAACCGTCTTCGAGTTCCATCTGGATACCACTGGTTCTATCGGTTTCTTCGAAAATTACTGGAAGGTTCACCATCGGTATTGAAATTATTAGAGGATGAAACCGGAACCCCTAAATATTTAAGAGTGTGGCTATATAATTATCATTTTACCAGTTCGGAGAAAAAAAAGGCAACAGGACATTGGTGGGCTCGAGATCAAAAACGGATATTGATACCTGCATTTACTTTGAATGATATCCAATGATTGGTGAGAAACTGGATCAGGAAACCCATTGAATATTCCCAATTCACCGCTTACATTTTCCATAGCAATTAATATGTTTTTCACTCCAAATCAAGGAGATTTAATTTATGAGGACAATGCAGACATGGCTTGATGAGTATGGTGATAGTCATCGGAACCCGGTAAATAAAAAGATTCACTGGATCTGTGTTCCGCTTATCATGCTCAGTACGATCGGATTATTCTGGTCCATTCCACACAGTTATTTTCCGGATATAGGTTTAGGTTTCCCTCTAAACTGGGGAATTATATTTATTTTATTTACAATGATATTTTATGTTAGACTTTCGGTCATCATGTTTATAGGGATGTCTCTGATAGGAGTATTACTCATTTTAGGAAATCTATGGCTCATGCAAACATTTGATCTTCCACTCTGGCAAACATCATTGTTGATTTTTGTTCCCGCGTGGGTAGGTCAATTCATCGGTCACAAAATCGAAGGAAAAAAACCTTCATTCTTCAAGGATGTTCAATTTCTTCTCATTGGTCCGGCATGGCTCTTGTCATTCATATATCAAAAATTGGGGATTCGTTATTAAACCAGTAATTATACTTTCGCTTATTGTTCAGGTTGGATTGATTCAGCCTACCATACTCTTGAGCGTAGAGCTAGTCACATTTCCTCAATCGGTAACGTCTGTTTCCGGAGATGAGATTGATATTGAAAAAATAACCAAAAGCAAAACAGTCGTAATCGTTACATTAAAATCACCCAACTGTTCCGTTTGCAGAAATCAATTGGAACGTATCAAACGAAATCTGGGTGCATTTGAAACGTGCAATATGAGTTTTCTGGTTGTGTGTCCCGGTAGTGTAAATGAAGTAAAAACAGTTAAGAAAGAATCCGGATTTCCGTTTCCCTTTATTGCAGATACAGATTTAGAAATCGGAGATCAAATAGGGTTGATCCTGAGAGATAATGAACTGTACCCTTCCATTTTTGTACTGAAACCAAACCGTACAATTCGGTGGATGCAGAAAGGAAGAAATTATTTATATTACGGAGATAAAGAATTGAGAGAAGCGCTGAATTGTCATAACTGGATTTAATATTTATTTTATACATGAAATGGATTCTTAAAGCGGGTATAGTATTTTGTTCTATCGCTGTTTCATTCGCACAGCCTCCTGAATTTGATTATAATTATTCACCGTTATCAGCAACCGTTTTAGGTCAAGCCTCGATTGAAGGGACACCGGCTTCTACAAGTGATTGGATCGCTGCTTTTGATCCGGACGGTGTATGTTCTGGAAGTTCGAAAATCTTCCAAGCTGACAATCGCTCAAAATTCAATTTGAAAATATATGGAGATGATCCTTCCACAGAGAATGTTGATGAAGGACTTTTACAGGAAGATTATTTCACATTCTCTTTTTTTGATCATGGTACAAATGCGGTCATTCATGACACCACAAAATATTTCGGGTGGGAAAATCGAAATGGTGGTTGGCTCAGTCTGAATCAAAATGATACACTTCTCACACTTATCAATAATGTAAAGCTGAATCAACTTCAAATCATTGGCAGTCATAACAGTTATCATATTGCTCCTTACGACACACTAATGGGCATCATTAATGTGTTTGCTCCGGAACTTGCGCTCTCCATTGATTACACTCATTTAGCTTTACCTCAACAGTTCCTTTCTTACGGGATTCGCCAGATCGAACTGGATGTGTACCGGGACCCTGAAGGAGGACTGTTTGCTTCCCGAATGGGGAACTGGCTTGCCGGACAGGATGTGACACCCGATATTCCCGAATTGAATGAACCGGGACTTAAGGTACTCCATTTTCCCGATATTGATTTTGATACCCACCTCATAACATTCAGGCAGGGACTGGAGAAATTAAAAATTTGGTCTGACATATTCCCGGGGCATGTTCCCATATTTGTCCTCATCGAGTGTAAATCCGATGGATTAGAGGATTATTTTGATGATTATCCTCAGTTAGTAAACCTGATATCACTCCTTCCTGATTCAATAACGTACACTGTACCGTTGCCCTTTGAGCTCATCGGATTGGAAGAAGTGGAAACGGAAATCTTGGATGTGTTTGGTGAATCTCTGGAAAATATCATTACTCCTGACATGGTGAAAGGGGATTTTTCTTCATTGGAGGATGCCATATTGAACGGAGGCTGGCCCACCCTGGGAGAAGCCAGGGGAAAAATCATGTTTGGTTTGGACAACCAAGGAAGTCTCATGAATGATTACATGGAAGGATTTCCGTCTCTCTCAGGACGAATTTTATTTACGGAAGCGCCTCCCGGAACCCCGGAAGCAGCATTTCTGGGAATGAACACACCCTCTCCGGAAATTACTGAAAGGGTGAATCAGGGATATCTGGTACGAACCCGGGCAGACACAGATACGGAACAGGCTCGGACAGGCGATACTTCCCGCAGGGACGAAGCATTGGCCAGTGGAGCCCATTTTGTTTCCACGGACTATTATCACCCTGATCCTCGCCATGAGTTTGATCCTGGCTGGACGGATTATTCGGTACGGTTTCCGGGAGAATTCTTTGCCCGCATCAATCCTGTAAATGGGCCACCGGAATTGTCCGGGAATGAACTGGACCTCATCAATTTTGAGATGAACATTGATTTTATTCCTGCAAATGTCCCATACATCTGGCACATCTCTACCACCGGCTCTGATGAAACCGGTGACGGCAGTGAAGAAAATCCGTTTGCTACAATACAATATGGTATTGAAGTGGCAAGTGATGGAGATACTGTCTTAGTGTATCCTGGTTCATATTACGGCCCTATTGATTTTTTGAGTAAAA
>CAZBBE010000020.1:0-16892 GCA_964489755.1 uncultured bacterium
GCCACCATTCATCAAATGCTCCAAAAATAAAACCACTGAAAATAATATAAAAAAGATGATATCCGTTCAGTGGTTTAAAACTTTGTACAGCTAAAAATCCTAATATTGAATATTCAAAAAAATGGGCAACTTTATCTGCATGCCGGAATCCCAAAGCCGGAATAGTATTTGTCGGGATTGCTGAGATACTTAAAATAAGTACCATGTAAATACCGAGAAAAACTCTATAAACTTCCGGTTTCATATTGCCTGATCACGGTTGGAATTTTATTGATGACTTCCGTTGCAGTCATCCCTCGGTATCCGGTTTGAACCATCAGAGAATCTGCCGCTTTTCCATGAATAAAAACACCCAGTTTCCCAGCATCAAAGGGAGCAAGTCCCTGAGCCATGAAACTGCCTATACAGCCTGCTAATACATCTCCGGTTCCGGCTGATGCTAATCCCTGATTACCACTGGTATTTAATGATCCTTGTCCATTATGAACTACAGAAACGGGAGTTGTTTTTAGCACCAGTGTCCCCTCATATTGAACCATAAATTCTTCTATGATTGAGATAAATTTGTCTTTCACATCAAGTATGGACTGGTCGCCCATTTTACCAAATTCTCCTAAATGAGGAGTAAGAATTGACTGTTCCGATAAAGAATTCATATCTATATTATTTTTTAATGACGCTAACGCATCAGCATCCACTATAACAGGTTTTGAACAGGAGTCTAAAACCCTTCGGACTAAATCGTGTGTATCCTTACTGCTTCCCAGTCCCGGTCCAATGATAACCGAATCACACCAATCAATTTCCTTTTCTATTTCCTCATAATTATTCAGACCCAATATCCCGCTGTCATTATCTGTACACGGAACGGAAATCCCTTCAATAAATGTTGATTCAAAAATTGGATTGAGCGACTCTGGGACACAGCATTTTACTAATCCGGCACCACATTTTAATGCAGATACACCGGTCAAAATAGCTGCTCCGGTCATTCCTTTTGAACCAGCAATCACAAGCACTTTACCCTGACTATATTTGTGCGAATCCTTTTGCGGTGGAACGAGAAACTTTCTGGCACTTTCTTCATCATAGTGATTCCAATGAGTTCCCGAAAGGGGTTTCTCCAATTCAGGAAATCCAATATCAGCAGTGATTATTTCTCCACATTGATCTTTTCCGGGATGAAATTGCATTCCAGTTTTCTCAAAGCCCATGGTGACTGTGATATTGGCCTTCACAGCATCATGACCCAAGTGTCCTGTATCTGCATTTAATCCCGATGGGACATCAATTGAAATAACATCCGCCTGTTGATGGTTTATCCAAGAGACCCATTCAGAAACTGGACTCCTGACCTTCCCTTTGATTCCTATACCCAACATAGCATCAATTATCAAATTAAATTCATGTAATTCCGGTGGAAATTCCTGAAATTGGATATTAATATCATTTCCAATACATTCCTGATAATAATGGTTGGAATCAACAGCTAATGTATCCTGAGGATAAATAATAAATACCTGAGGATTAAACTCTTTCAATGATAAAGCTGCAGCAAAACCATCACCACCATTATTACCCTTCCCACATATAATCAGAATCCTATATTTTTCTGCATCAGAGTAATATTTTAAGACAGTCTTAGCAATTTGGTTTCCAGCATTTCCCATGAGAGTCTTCCCCGGAATTTTAAATTTTGAGGCGGAAATTTTGTCTAACTCCCTGGATTGACGGGAGGAAAGAAGCTGCATTATTTTTTTTGGATTAAAGCAAATGCAATAGCATTATCACCATCATGAGAAATTGAACAATCACAATGATAATTTGACTGATATGGTTTTGGTAAACGGACGATGGGTGCCCCGTCCTGCCTGGATTGAATTTCAATTTTTTTAAACCATGGATTTTGATTTTTCCCTCTTGACAGGATAGCCTTTTTAACTGCTTCTTTGGCTGCAAATCGTCCGGCAAAATGGTGCGAAGAATTTGCTCTATTTTGACAATAGGAGATTTCCGGTACGGTAAATATGCGATGTTTAAAGCGAGCTCCTTTTTGAGAATTTAGGATGTTTTCCATTCGCTCAATTGATACTATATCAATACCGATTGATAGGTCAAGCATGATTTAATTCCTTCACAATTGTTATAACCTCATATATATCTTCAACATCCCAATCCGCACCGGATTTTACAGTGCCAAACGTATCACCATACTTGGCAAATATAGTCCTGATACCCACTTTCTTAGCGCCAACAACATCACGTTCAGGCCAGTCTCCTATCATTAATGTTTCATCAGCAGAAATTCCCATCTTTTCCAAAGCCATTTCAAAAGGAACGGGTGAAGGTTTTCGTGCTTTAGTTTCATCAAAAGTGAGTACGATGTCAAATAAATGATGCAAATTCAAATGATAAATTCTTAACCAGGCTTCACGGCTGGGGGCATCAGATACTAAAGCCAATCTAACCCCCATTTTTAATAATTCAAAGAGACAACGATTTACATTAGGATATAATTGCAGGCTTGCTTCCCGGGCCCTGCGGTAAGCGACAATGCCTGCAGCTAAAAACTTATTGTCGACATAGCCCAGTGTTTTGGTGAGATATTCATTGAATATTTTCTGGTTTTCCCATCCAATTTCCTCGTACAGGGAAAAAATATCTTTAAATGATTTTTCCGAATCAAGATTTAAGCCTGCTTCCTTCATAGCAGACACAGCCGCTCGGACTGCATTTTTTTTCATCTTGATAAAATCGAGGAGGGTATTATCGAGATCAAATATGACAGCTTTGATCATGGTCTTTTCATGCAGAATGTATCTGCCTAATTTAAATTATTCTTCGTACTTTGCTGGATTTTTTATTTTGTCGATCTCATATTCTGCCATTTGACGCCAAGAACGATCCTCTCTTGCTTTCTCCAATGCATTTAGTGCGGCAGTTTTATTTCCTTTTCCATAACACCATTCTGCAATGCCTAATTCATACCAACCTGCGCCAAACCGTTTTTTTCTATCTGTTGCTTCTCTGGCTGCTATTTTTGCTGATTCACAATCTTTTAATTGATTGTGAACGGATGCAAGGCGTACCCAGGCACCGCTGTTTTTTGGGTCTAATGATGTACCTTTTTCAAGATTGACTTTTGCCATTTCAAGAAGGAACATCGGGTCCATTAGATTCTCAGGAGCCTGAGCTTCTAACTGTGAAAAAACTTCTATATTTTTATTTAAATCTAATTTTTGTTGAGTACCTGCCATTGAGACAAGCTCTATATAAATTGTTCCTAACGAAATATAGGGTTTGGGATAATTTGGATTAACCGCTTTTGCAGTATTTAATACCTCGATCGCTTTTTCATAATTTTTTTCCTGTATATAAATATCTCCCATACTGCTGTAGGCTTTTGCATATGTGGAATCAATTCTCACCGCCTGCTGAAAGGATTCTAACGCATCAGAACTATTTCCATACTTGTTCTGTGCAAGGCCCAAAGCAAACCAGCCCTGATAAAAGGTAGAATCTATTTCAATAGCTTCAGAATATGCATCAAGCGCAATAGATAAATTACCTCTCTTTGTTTCGATAACACCAATCTGGTAATAGGCTCTTGTAAACGTCGAATCAAAAGTTAACACTTTATGATATAATTCCATTGCTCCCTCAAGATTCCCTCTCCTGTATGAATCATTACCATTATTAAAAGTATTTTTCACCACATTATCAATAGCGGTACGGGCTTTTTCATGCTCAGGATTTAATTCCAACGCATTTCTAAAATAATTTACGGCGGGTTCAAGGTCTGACATCCTGAATTTTGCTAATCCCATACTGTATACCGCTTCAGTAAAATTTGGAAATTCAGTTACCACTGATTCGTAATTGGAAAATGCCTCTTCAAATTGACCATTTTTCATGGCCCTTACTCCGTCATTCATCTTGACATTTATATCATTAAACCGTTCGAACTCTTTACGATTTTCTTCATTTACTTCAACTGCCTTAAATAATAATTCCCTTGCCTTATCCATATTACCAAGCCGCAATTGTAATTGTGCCAGTTCAAGCATGGCAAGGTCAAATTTACTGTCCTGCTCCAATGCCAATTGAAAGTCTGTTAGCGCACCCTGTAAATCCCCCTCTTGTAGTTTGACCTGTCCAGAAGAAAGGAGTGTTTCTGGCGTTTCAGATATTCCCAAAGAAAGGAGGAATATAAAAAGTAACATTTTAATTGGTTTCATATTTCTTATAATGATTTGATTAATATTAATCCTGTGCCGAAGGCCGGAGTCGAACCGGCACGTCCAATGGGACACTGCCCCCTCAAGACAGCGTGTCTACCAATTCCACCACTTCGGCTAATTATTCTTCCCCAACAGGAAGATCTCCTGAGGTCTCTAATCCTACCGGTAAAGATAGGTCAGCACCAGGCGAAATAGGTTGATTTTCAGATTCTTGTTTCAACAAAGATTCTGATTCCACTTGTCCCGGAGCGCTTAATAAACTGATAAGTAATGCCAGAGATAAAAATATTCCAGCTAACCAGGTGGTAATTTTACTTAAAAATGAAGCAGCTCCTCTTCCACCCATAATGGCACTAGTGGTGGCACTTCCAAATGTCCCTGATAATCCACCTCCCTGACTCGCCTGCATGAGAACTGTCAGAATTAACAGGATACTAACTATTGTATGTAAAAAAATAAAAAATCCTTGCACGTTCACTCCTTACTAAATTGTTCAACTGTATTGATTATTTGATAAAACGAATCTCTTGCTAAACTGGCACCCCCAACTAAAAATCCATCCACACCGGGTGTAGAGATGAGGGAATTTGCATTCTTCGGATTCACAGAACCCCCATATAAAATGGGCATGTTTTCACTATCATGGACAGAATAATTATTTTGGATTTTTTGTCTGACAAATTTGTGAGCCTCTTCAATTTGTGATTCACCAGCATTCAAACCGGTTCCGATTGCCCAAACAGGCTCATAAGCGATGATGACATCACCTATATTTGAAACTTCTCTTAATCCTTTGTCTATTTGATTCTCCAAAACTTCCTGTGTTTCTTCAAATTTCCTCTGCTCCTCAGTTTCTCCTACACAAAAGATGGGTGTTAAATTGTGAGCAATAACTGAGTGGATTTTTTGATTTATCAACTCATCGTTCTCTCTAAACACATGCCTTCTTTCTGAATGTCCGATGATGACATATTGTACACCTAATTCGGACAACATGGAGCAAGATATCTCACCTGTAAAAGCACCTGATTCTTTCCAATAACAATTTTGTGCACCCAACCCATGCGTGGTACCTCTCAATTGTTCCATCATTCCAACTAATGCCGTAAAAGGCGGGCAGAATATAACTTTTGTCCTTTCTATATCCAAAAGTAATTTAGTCATTTTTCCGACGAATGCGATTCCTTCATCCAGAGTTTTATTCATTTTCCAATTTCCTGCAACTATCTTCTGATTTTTCATGGTTTCTCCAATGCAGAAACAGCGGGTAAAGGATTCCCGCTCATCAATTCCAGAGATGCTCCTCCTCCTGTTGAAACGTGGGACATAGAATCTGCCAATCCAAATAAATTCACAGCAGACGCCGTATCTCCACCTCCAACAATAACAATACGATCATGGTCCCCCTTTTTTGCTAATGATTCTGCCAATTGTCTGGTTCCATTTTTAAATTCTTCCTGTTCAAATACACCCATTGGTCCATTCCATAAAACTGTCCCGGCATGAGAAAGGAAACCATTGAATTGTTTAATTGTCTCCGGTCCTATATCAAATCCTCCCATCATTTCGGGAATTTCAGAAACAGGAACCGTTTGCGTTGATTGTGGTGTATCCTTACTATCAGCAACAATAACGTCAACAGGTAGTTTTAATTCCACGGAATTAATTCTGGCACTGGACAATATCTTTTTCGCATCTGGAATCATTGATTCATCCACTAAAGAGTTACCAATTTCTTTTCCTTTGGCTTTTAAAAAAGTAAAAGCCATACCTCCACCAATTAAAATGGAATCGGCAATCTGAATAAGTTTCAAAATCAAATCCAATTTCCCTTTTATTTTTGCGCCACCTAAAAGGACAACGAATGGTCTGGCCGGATTTTGGATCGCCTTGTCTAAATATTTTATCTCATTTTTAATGAGGAAACCAACCCCTTTTTGGGTAAAATATGGAACGACTCCCACATTGGATGCATGGCTTCGGTGGGAAGTTCCAAAAGCATCATTGATGAACACATCACCATGCTTTGCTAATTGTTCAGAAAAAGAAGGATCGTTCTCAGTTTCCCCTTTATGAAACCGAAGATTTTCAAGCAAATGAACTTCCCCCGGTTTTAATCCCAAAGTCACATCGTGGGAGTCTTTTGAAATACAGTCCAGGGAAAATTTGATAGGCATCTCCAGTAAATCAGCCAATGTTTCTCCAACAGGAACTAAACTCATTTCCTCCACAATATTTCCGTTTGGTCGCCCTAGATGAGAGCATAAAATGACAGATGCACCATGTTTCAAACAGTACTTTATCGTGGGAACTGAACATTCTATTCTATACTGATCCTGTACATGACCATTTTTCATAGGAACATTAAAATCCACCCGCAAAAAAACTTTTTTTGATTTCAGATTTAATTGTTTCGGAGATTTAATCATGTAATTTCAATTACTGTGGGGACGCCAAAAAAAGCGCAATGACATGTTCAAACCCATTTTTGATTAATACGGATACACAGAATATTTCTGTATACCTGGTAGATAAAACATCATCCATTAATCCAGCAATTTTGTATGGTTTGGATTGGTTAATTTTACAGGCGTCTTCCATATTTATATTTCGCTCTTTTTTAGATAAAGTGGTTTGAGACTGTGTATATTTTACTCTCTTTAATAAATGCAATTCTACAGAGATATTCACATGTGATGCGACTATTCTATAAATCCACTCAGACTGGTTATTGTATATCCATTATATTTTATTTAATGAATCTCGGACTATAATTTTTCATTGAAATACTATCTGAGAATACCTTTGTTAATGATTAAATTTCTTAAAATATTTAGTTAATAAGTATTGATGAATTGGTCAATGAAATGTAATATCCCTTCAGCAAATTTGCAGTCGCAATTATGAATTTCGCTGGTAACAATAAACATCAGAGATTAGATTTTCAAGACCTAATGTTATTTAGGGTGCATGAAATTCTTTTGGTCTCCAGTCCTTACGATGCATATATCCTTGAGGAAGATGGACGTCTGACGGAGCAAATACTTCATGAATATATAGGAATGAATTTTAGTTATGCGCCCCGACTTTGGCATGCAGAAACTGCTGAGCAGGCATTGAAAATGATAGACGAACGAAAATTTGATGTAATCATTATCATGCTTAGAATTGCAGATATGAATGCTGTTTCCCTTGCAAAAAAGATAAAAAAGATACATCCCAAAAAATCCCTTTTCTTATTAGCGTTTGATGAATCTGAATTAATTATATTTAGGGAAAATGAAATCCAACACTATTTTGACCGTGTGTTTATTTGGTCGGGGAACTCTAATGTTTTTCCTGCAATCATAAAACAATTGGAAGACCGTAAAAATTCCCCCCGGGATATTAACAGAGGTGGGGTGAGAGCCATTATATTTATTGAGGATTCTCCTCGATTTTATTCTGTTATTCTTCCCATGATCTATCGTGAAATTATGTATCACACTCAGCAACTTGTGAGTAAAAGTTTTAATCACACCCAAAGACTCCTTCATTTGCGTAGCAGAACAAAAATTTTATTCGCCACACAATTTGAAGAAGCAAAAAAATATTTTAACGCTTACCATGAAAATATTTTGGGTATTGTATCGGATATTCGATTTCCAAGAAAGGGAAAATTGGACCCGGATGCCGGAATCCACCTTACTCAGTATGTACGGGAAAAAGAACCCCACATGCCAATTGTTCTGCAATCAACAAATCTTGAAAAAAAAGAGAGGGCTGATAAGGTGAATGCTTCTTTTCTTAATAAACGGTCCGACTCTCTCCTTCATGATATACGGAATTTTATAACAAATAACTTTGGGTTTGGGAATTTTATCTTCAGGGAATCGGATGGAACGGAGATATCAGAAGCATTAAATATGGAAGAACTGAGAAATCAAATAATGATAATTCCTTCTGATTACATGATTCATCATGCTTCAAGCAATCATTTTTCCAATTGGATTGCTGCAAGAGGTGAATTCAGACTTGCAGATAAATTAAGACCGAAACAAGCGACGGATTTTGAATCACCGGAAGAATTAAGAACATACCTGATTCAATCTATAGATATGGCACTGGATGAGGAAAAAAAATTAAAGGTGGCAGACTTCAGCCAGCGGGAAAAAACAACGGTTACCAACTTCACACGACTATATGGTGGATCTTTGGGCGGAAAGGCTAGGGGACTGGGTTTTATGAATAAAATATTGAGGGATTCCGATATACAGGAAAATTTTCCTGATGTCCTGATCCAAATACCACGAATTGCTGTTATTGGTACAGACGCTTTTGATGAGTTTATGATAGAAAATAAACTATATGATAAAGTCTATAAGATGGAATCCAACTCACAGTTGGAAACAGATTTTTTAAATGCTTCCCTCCCTGAAAACCTTATAAAATCTCTAAAGGCATTTTTAAAACAGGTTAAATATCCCCTGGCAGTACGATCATCAAGCCTTTTAGAGGACTCTCAATATCAACCACTGGCTGGAATGTATTCCACCCTCATGATACAAAATGCGGACAAAAGCAGTAAAAAACGATTGAACCAATTAAGCGAAGCTATAAAACGTATTTATGCTTCCACTTTTTTCAAAGACCTCCGTTCAATTACTTCCATATCAGGACATCGCCATACCGAAGAGAAAATGGCTATCCTCATCACAGAATTGATTGGTCAATATTTTGGAGACAAATTTTACCCAACATTAAGCGGAATTGCACAAAATATTAATTATTATCCTGTATCTTATGCAGAGAGAAACGATGGTGTTGCTACCATCGCATTAGGGTTTGGAAAAACGGTGGTAGAAGGGGAGAAATCCCTTCGTTTTTCACCAAAATATCCCGCAATTCTTCCACAATTTTACTCTATAACTTCTGCAGAAGAAAATTCCCAATCCACTTTTTACGCTTTGGATACAGATCCATCGGTCGACCCGTTATCCGGCGGTGAAAAAACAAACCTAAATAAATACAGGTTGGATACCGCTGAAAATGACGGGTCCCTATATTGGGCAGGGAGTGTTATTTGTTCGGAAGATTCTGTAATTCGAGATTCATTGAGATACAAGGGTAAACGAATTATTACATTTCCTTCTCTATTGAAGTGGCAGATTTTTCCATTCCCTGAACTCATTACCGAAATACTAAGTACAGGTAAAAAATTCTTAGGATGTCCCGTTGAGATTGAATTTGCTGTTAATTTATTTCGGGACAAAAAACCTCCTGAATTCTGTCTCCTTCAGATCAAACCCATGGTGATCAGTAATCTGGATGTTAAAAATAATATAAAAATAAAATCATCAGATGATGTATTTATAAAAAGTACAGGATCATTGGGGGATGGTCATTTCAATGGAATAAAAAACATAATCTTAGTGGACCCTAAAACTTTTCAGCCCGGAAAATCAAGAGATATCGCCAAAGAAATTGGTCATTTCAATAAAAATTTATCTTCAGAGCCTTATCTCTTGGCCGGACCCGGGAGATGGGGGTCAGCGGACCCATGGCTGGGAATTCCCGTCAACTGGCAGGATATTTCCAATGTGAAAATCATGGTTGAGATAGGATTGGAGAACTTCCCTGTTGACCATTCTTTTGGAAGCCATTTTTTTCAAAATGTAACCAGCCGAAGAATTGGATATTTTACCATTTCACATAAAGGCAAGAAAGATCTGTTCAACCTAAAATGGGTTCGAAAATTGCCCTTGAAAGAAAAAGGGGAATTTTCTTCATGGTACCAATTGGACGTTCCCCTCAGAATATCAATTAACGGTCAAAATGGGCTTGGAGTTGGCTTAAAACCTGAATTGAAAGAAAAAGATTCTATGGATGAACAAAAATCACCCGGAATTTAATCTTCGACTTAAACAACTCCCTGGTCAAGCATAGCATCCGCTATTTTTATAAATCCCGCAATATTGGCACCTTTGACGTAATTTATCGACCCATTTTCAGAGCCATGGTTCACACAGGACTCATGAATATGTTTCATGATATCGTTTAATTTATTATCCACTTCATCCCGAGACCAGCTAATCCGCATACTGTTCTGACTCATTTCCAACCCCGAAACGGCGACACCTCCTGCGTTGGACGCTTTTCCAGGACCAAATAACACATCATTTTTTTGAAAATTTTCCACCGCATTTGGTTCTGTAGGCATGTTTGCCCCCTCAGAAATACAGATACATCCGTTCTCTACAAGGGTGTTCGCATCATCCTTATTGATTTCATTTTGGGTGGCGCAGGGAAGCGCAATGTCACAGCTCACGGACCAGGGGCGCTCCCCTTCCATGAATTCACAACCGAACTTTTCTGCATACTCATGAATCCTCCCACGGCGGACGTTTTTTAATTCCATGATATAGTCCAATTTATCTCTGCCAATTCCTTCCGGGTCGTGAACAGAACCTGAAGAATCTGAAACGGTAATGGGAATCCCTCCAAAATCAAGGACTTTTTCTGCGGCATATTGAGCCACATTTCCCGAACCTGAAATGGCAACTTTTTTACCGGAAAATGATTCTTTCCGGGTTTTCAGCATCTCATTAGCAAAATAAACACAGCCATAACCAGTGGCTTCTGGGCGAATGAGACTTCCTCCCCAATTTATACTTTTCCCTGTCAAGACACCCGTAAATTCGTTTTTCAATCTTTTATATTGACCAAATAAAAACCCGATCTCTCTCCCGCCAACGCCTATATCTCCAGCGGGAACATCCGTATTTGGACCTATATGACGATATAACTCCGTCATAAATGATTGGCAAAAACTCATGACCTCGTTATCTGATTTTCCCTTTGGGTCAAAATCTGATCCTCCTTTTCCTCCACCGATGGGAAGTGTGGTCAAACTGTTTTTGAACACCTGTTCAAATCCGAGAAATTTTAAGATGCTCAGATTCACTGATGGATGGAATCTCAGTCCTCCCTTATAGGGTCCTATTGCTGAATTAAATTCTACCCGATATCCTCTATTAACTTCCACTTCTCCTCTGTCGTTCCTCCAGGGTACTCGAAACTGAATCACCCGTTCCGGCTCCACCATTCTTTCCAATACCTTGGAATGTTTATAATGAGGATTCTCCTCTAAAAAGCCCCACAGGGATTCCACGACCTCATACACAGCCTGATGGAATTCTGATTCATTTGGATTCTTTCTTTTTACCTCATCCATAAACGCTTCATATGATGATGCCATTTTATTAACTCCTTTAATATGTTTCTTGTTTTGAATAAAAGTTATTTGCTATTGCTGCTGCTTATCTAACGAGATTTAGTAAAGTATATTATTATTATTGCTAATAATATTAGATTTCAAGATAATGCAAAGTTGGAATTTCAGAGGATTTTGGAATTGAATCCAAGAATTTGATATATAAAAATTTTTTTGTTTTTTAAAAAGGTTAACCGGTAATTTTCTCACCTAGTTTTGCGAAATTTTGGTAGCATAGCTTCCGCCTGCTCCCGATAAACCGGGATACAGCGGACAGGCAGTTGCTAAACATTGGCGGCGTAGCTCAGTTGGTTAGAGCATCGGAATCATAATCCGAGTGTCCGGGGTTCGAGTCCCTGCGCCGCTACAGTTTTTTAAATTTTAGATAATAGGTAGTATATGAAACACAGAAAAAGGTCATACTTTATTTTAACCTATATTGCTTTCCTTTTGTTATTCGGTTTGTCCTGTGAGGATAATTTAAATGACAAACAGATTCACAAAGCCTATATCACCCTTCAGGGTCAGGATAAGGTAGCTGTAATCGACATCAACGCAGGAAAACTCCTAAAGCATGTTGATGTGGATTTCACAAATGTAAATGACACACCGCATTATGTTGTAATTGATAATACCAATAATCATTGGTACTGTACATTAATTTCTACCGGCGTTGTATTAAAATTTGACCTAAAAACTGATGAATTTATTGATTCACTTTATGTGGGCAGTATGCCAGCATTGATGGCATTGGATGTGGAAAACCAATTTCTTTATATTACTCGTTTTATGCCCATGATGGGAATGTCAACCGAATCCCAAGAAATTCATAAAATTGACACACAAAATATGGCTTCCCTTGGAACAGTAAACGTTGGTGCTGACTCTCCTCACGGAATCGCTTTGAGCTCTGACGGGTCAACTTTATGGGTTGCCAGTAATCAAGCCTCGTATTTTTTTAAGATCGAAACGAGTGAGTTTGGAAATGACAATTACCAACCTCAAAATTATCCTCTAGGGTCTGAAATACAATGGCCTATAGGGATCCCTGATGGTATTTACAATGCTCTTGAACTGGAACTGAGTCATGATGATTCAAAATTGTATGTATCATGTTCAAACACCATGCAGGTGCGGGTCTTTGATACCGAAACAGGCGACAGCTTAGCCACCCTCATGACGGGAATGATGCCCTGGCACATGCAAATTTCCAATGATGATACTAAACTATATGTTTCAAATAGAATGAGTAACACTATTACCGTTGCTAATCTCTTGACAAATATGGTAATAAATACAATAGAAGATGAAACAGGGACAGTAAATATGCTTCATGGATGTGCTCTATCACAAAATAATGATTATTTAGTTGTAACTTCACCTATGGGTGGAAATGCATATGTCTATGATACATCAAATAACACATTATTACACACCATAGGATTGAGTGATGGAAGTGAACAAAATCCCATGCCTACTGGGGTGGCAATCGAAAAATAGTTTCCATCTATTTGTTCTCTGTTTATTTGCATTTTCATGTGGTGATTTAGGTAAGGAAGAAAAACTACCACCCTCAAGACCATTTCAAACACTATTCAAGGTAGAGGATTTCAGTTCTGCCGATGAATGTAAATCCTGCCACCCTACACATTATGATGAGTGGGCCTCGTCCATGCATGCCTATTCTGCAAAAGACCTCGTGTGGCTGAGCCTCCAGCGCCATGAACACCAGGTCCACGATTCAATAGGGATTGACTTGGGGGATTTCTGTGTTCAGTGCCACAGCCCGATTGCTTTTCTAACTAATGCTATTGATAACCATGAATCGTTTGATATTACAGATCTAGAATCTTTACCTCAACAAATTCAGGAAGGAGTAACATGTGATGTGTGTCACACGGTGACTCACATTCCTGAACCAACCAACATCCAAACTGATGGACAATTGTTTGAGACAATTGATTTTAAATTGTTTACCAACGGTACCCGTTACAGTATCATTGACGACCCGGTGGACAATGATTACCATACCTCCGAATATCATCCCGACTACGACCGTTCTGAGTTCTGCCAAAACTGCCATAATTTAACTGTGAACGGAGTGGATACGGAGGTCACCCAATTTGAATGGGAAGGAACTGCTTTCCAAGCTATGGGAAGCGAATGTCAATCCTGTCATATGCCTACTTATCAGGGACAGGCTGCTGTTGATGGACCTGTACGGGATAATTTACACCAGCATTTTTTCCCGGGTGTGGATGTTTTGTTAGATATAACCCAACCTGACCCGGAACATTTGTCTGCAGTAGAAGCGTTACTACTGGATGCAGCAGAGATAGAATTTTATCCACCTGTTCCGGACACCATAGAGAGGGATAACGGTCTAAACATTCAACTTATTGTTGCCAATAATTCCGGTCATAATTTCCCCACAGGAACCACATTCAGCCGCCAGCTGTGGTTGGAGATTGTAGCATCTCTTGATGGAGATACTATTTTTGCTTCCGGTCTTATCAATACCGATGGAGACATCAAGGACTTTTATGTTGATCCTTCGAAAGAAATGGACCCTCAACTACAAATCTTTAATACGGTATTATATAACGCTGAGGGTGATTCAGGTCTCAGGAATGTGGGTGCTGAAGATATGGTGAGTTTAAGTGACTATACTCTTCCTGTAAGCGGTTCAAAAATTGTGAATTACAGTATTGAGTTGCCGGAAGATTCTCATGGTGAACTTTACATATCAGCTCGTTTGCGCTTCCGATCCTTTCCACCATTTTTTTTGAGATTTCTGGGTTTGGATTATGAATCGACGAATCTTCTCGTTTTTGATATAGATCAGGTCACTGCCCTATCTTACGTTCAGTGATACCGGGAAACTCTTAATTCCTGAAGATTTCAGTACGCCTGGGAGGATTCGAACCCCCAACCTTCTGGTCCGTAGCCAGACACTCTATCCAGTTGAGCTACAGGCGCATTAGGGCATCAAATTTATTTATTTTACCATTAATAAAAAACCCTGCATGCAGGGTTATTATTTTTTTCTCGGTTTTTTGAAGCCAGAATTACTTTTGAGATATTTTCTTTTTTATATCCAGTTTTTTAAACTCAATACCCCATTGTTTAAATAACTTTATTACTGCTGCATGTAATTTATCATGGGATGCTCCGTCTTTATGTAGTTCACCCACAATATTGCTGATCTGTTTCATTTGTTCCTTAGACAATTCATTCGAGTCTTTTGGCTGGGGAATATGGGCAAAAACCAATCCCATTAAAGCTGGAAGAGTAAATAGGAATTTAATAAATTTTTTCAATTTTCAGTCCATCCATCCATATATAAGGAAAAAAATTACAGGAATGACTTGAGATAATCAACAAAAAAATAAAATAAATTGTGTGATTAAATCACACTTACTTTACAATTAAGCGTTATCCTTTAAAACTGTATTTTGTTAACCAGAATCCGCTCACCATTAAAAGAACAATCAGGATAATATTCACATCACTTTCATTAAAAAATATATTAACGCCCAACATGAAAATGCTGTAAACAATTAATAAAATTCCGATTGTTTTATTCGTCATATTGATGTGGTGTTAAACCTAATAGTATTACACATTTTTTTATTAAATCAAATAATTAATGATAATACCACCAAAAACAGAATTTTAATTCCCATCTTATCGACTACCTCTTAGCAGACTGTAACAGTTTTTTTTGATATCTGGTCTGGACAATATCAATCAATATCATGATTCCAATGATGAAATAAAATGTGGCTTTGCTCATGGGCGTAATTTCATGTCCGAATAAATGTAGATGTGCCATGTGACCTCCATCGGACAAAAGCATGATTCCCACAACAAATAGAATAAACAATCCCAGAACTTCATACATCCTGTTTTTCTCTAAAAATTGAGCTACACGATCCGCCATCAAGATCATCAATAAACCGCCGATGATAATGGCAGATGCCATGACCCAAAATACTTCAGTGAGCGCCATGGCACTTAAAATAGAATCAAAAGAAAAGACGACATTCATTGCAACAATCAAAAAAATGATCATTCCCATTGATTTCGAATGATCATCTTCAGGTTCATGATCACTCAATACCATCATGTGGAGAATTTCTTTCATTGCCGTGTAAATAATAAAGACGCCCCCAAAAATCACAATGATACTGTGGAGATTAAAATCCCCCTCAATTATATTTGGAAAACCAATATTGAAAATTGTGTTATGAAACGAATGAATAAGTTTCATGACTATATACAACAAAATGATGCGTAGTAATATAGCAATGCTGATTCCCCATCGTCTCACCTCTGCCTGTTTCTCAATGGGAGCTCTTTTGGACTCAATTGAAATGTATAACAGATTATCAAACCCCAGAACGGCTTGGAGTAAGGTGAGTAATCCCAGGGTTAATAAGTTTTCTAAAGTAATGGCAGCTTCCTTATTGTTGGTTTAGAATTTACCCCATCCCACACTTTTTTACAAAGAGGTGGGAAACAAAAAACCTATCGGGCTTTATCCTTAACCTTCTTATTGGTAATCATTGCTTCATAGCACATTGATCAAACTGAGCTTTTCGCCATATTGGACAAAAAGAGTCTTATTGTATTCCAATACTCCGGGTAATTTCTGATAGAATTATGGTCAGCATCTTTTATAATTACATAATGGCTTTTCATACCCCAATGTTCTACCAAATTTACGGACTGTTCATTCGAAATAATCCTATCCTGATCAGCAATAATCGCAATCATTGGGGTTGTAATTTCTGGGGCAATCTGAACTGAATCAAATGGATGCTTCAGCAACAATTTTACTGGGAAAAAAGGGTAATGCTCTTTCGCAATATTTACCAAACTATCAAAGGGGGTGATCAATATGACCGCTTTAACATGTCTCTGTTTTGCTACATAGGTTGCCACTGCGGAACCCAGACTGCGACCCATGAGAATAATATTGGTTGAGGGGATGCTATATGTGTCTGAAATATGATCGAAGATAAACAGGGCGTCCGAAAAAAGGTTTGATTGGCTGGGTCTGCCGGTACTCCTTCCATAACCACGATAGTTCATGAACAATAATGATTCTTTCTCATACTTTTCAAGGTTAAAAAGGTTGTGTGAAATCTCCTCAGCATTGCCACCATAATAGATGATCAGGGGATGCTCAGGACCGGTCGCTCTATTTATAAACCATCCATGCAGATTAACACCGTTATGATTAACATTTACTTCAAAATGAGAAAATTGCTTGAGAAGAAATTCTTGGCTATTGCTGATTCCTGTAGCAAAAAATATAAATGAGCTCTGTTTAAAAAATACAAATGCCAAAGTGCTGCAGTAAAAAACAATCAGTATTAAAAACAGGTTAACCA
>CAZBBE010000021.1:0-16551 GCA_964489755.1 uncultured bacterium
AATTATGAAAATTTGATTTATTCTGATGATGAAACCGGGATATTTAATTTAGTTTCTGTAAATAAGGAATATAGTGAAAAGAAATTTATAACTAATATAACCGGCGGTGCGTTCATGCCCGATGTTAATTTAAAGGGACAAATTCTTTATTCACTGTTCGAGAATGGAAAATATTCTATTGCTCTTTTAGATTCTATGTATGAAACTGAACCTCCCGTTTTGAGGGATATGTCACTTACATTTTCTCCTCCAATTGAGATTGGAATCTCTGAAGTAAATAAAAGGTACAATGACCAGTTTTCCCCCATGTTTATCCTGCCAAAAATGATGAGTGACTATAAAACTATTAAACCGGGATTTTATTTTTATTCCAGTGAAATCCTGGAAAGATTATCCCTTTTCGGGGGAGCTACAGCAAATTTGGATAGGGATATGGATTTGTTTTTTTTATTAGAGTTTAAACGATTTTATCCAACATTATTTGCGGAAGTATTTTACCTTACCAGGAATAAATTTGAAAAAACCTCGGATGTTTATGATTATGAAGATGATTTACGATTCCGAATGATACAATTCCGATTTGGGGCAAGAATGCCTGTAAAAGGTATCCATTCTCTAGAATCTTATGTTACATGGCAAAGATACCGTGCATTTTTCAAAAGAAGCATTCCTCTTGAAAACCTTCAGGGTGGCGCTGCTTATGATTATTTTCGTGGATTAACGTCAGGATTACATTGGAAAACAAAAGTACTAAAACGGAGAGCGGGATTTGGATATCTTCCATCAAACGGATATGAAGCGGAAATCCATTTGAGTTATGAATATAATAATTTTATTACCGGATTGAATCTTTCTGATTCAGGAACATTATTGGAGGAATTTTCACCTAATCATACAGGGAAAGTAGAATTGTCCGGAACTTACAATTTAGAAATTCCTAAAACGGATGGGTGGATGTTTTCAACAAATACAAGTTTTGGATACCTTTCTAATTCAGAGGTGGATTCATTTTTCCATTTTTTTGCAGGAGGCTTGCCTGGAATAAAAGGATATCCTTTTTACAGTATAGAAGGAATAAAAAAAGGAATTGAAACTATGTCACTTAGAATTCCAATATTGAAAAATTATAACATTCCCATTGGTATTTTTACATTTCAAAATAGTTCACTTGGATTTGTGTACAGTATAGGTGATGCCTGGCGGCGAGAGGAGAAAATAGATTGGAAACAATCAGCTGGAATTGAGCTTAGATTCAATGGATTCTCTTTTTATAATTATCCAACGGCAATCAGTATGGAAATTCATAGAGGATTGAATTCATTTACCAATGAGATTGGTGGTGAAACACTTAAATTCGGTGTTGAAAATCAATTCTATTTATCAATTTTATTCGGTTTTAATAATTAAGTTATTTTGTAAAATTTTAATATGAATCAGGGTATGTTAGCTACACTTTTTGTTACTTCCTTCATTTTTGGAGGAGATCTTCTCGATAACTACGATGGACGATTTGAATCCAATTATGTATTTCGAGACACTACAGATATATCAAATGATGAACAGCTATCTGAAATAAAAACAGCTTATCCTGCCCGATCACTTGTGCGTTCATTAATTATTCCGGGTTGGGGACAAATTTATAATAAATCCCCGTGGTGGAAACCGGTTTTATTTGCAGGAGTTGAAGTAGCCGGTATTGCGGGATGGGTGGAATGGAATCAAAAAGCGGAAAGATTGCGATTGGATTATGAAAATTTTGCTGATGACCAATGGAGTATTTTAAATTGGATAACATTCACTCAACAATTGAGTGATGTCATTTCCGATAGTCTGATAGATTGGGAACCGGATGTTAAGATAGAAGGAACTCATCATCTGGATATAGTTTATAATGACCAGATATATTCGTCCGATTGTTTATATGATTTAGATTGGAGCCAAGAGAGTGGTGAGGAGGATTGTATTCTCCCGGGTACACCTGAAGAAATGGATGCAACACTGTATAATACAGCATACATTCCATCTTTAATTGAGAATGGTTCAATAATTGTTATTAAAGATAGAGATTATTACGAAAATATCGGAAAATATGATCAATTCGTAGCGGGATGGGACGGAATACTGGGGAATTATATTATTCAATTCAAAGACGTTGGAGACACGACAGAAATCATTATTTCCAGTCCAATAAAGGGAAATTATTTATCTCAAAGGGAAAAAAGTAATGAGTATTTGAACATGGCAACATATGCCGTCAGCGCAGTTATGTTTAATCATATCATTAGTGCGTTTGAAGCTGTATGGTCATCCACACGTCAATCAATAAGAACTCCAATGGTTGATACTTCTGTGAAACTCATCTATGATAAGCATTCCCAATTTGGGATAGGTGGAGTTTCATTCTCAGTCAGATTTTGAAATAGGAAATTTTATGTATTTTCTCAGAATGTTGATGGTGGTTTCGACTTTAATATGGATGGGGTGTGCGGGTACCATTAAAGATGATGATAACTATGATGCTCAGTTCGAAGAAGCATTACGTCTATTGGAAAATGAAAAATTTATTAGTGCACAAGATATTTTGAACAGACTTTCGATTCGGGCCTCTCACACAGATATTGGAGATAATATACAGTATAATTTGGGAGAATCTTATTTTTTTAATGAAGAATATCAATTAGCTATAATTGAATACAACAAACTGGTCCGAAGAATGGAATTCAGTCCATTAGTTGAACAGGCTCGCTGGAGAATTTGTGAATGTTACGTTGCCATGTCGCCTAAATATTATTTGGAGCAAATGTCTTCAGAAAAAGCCATCGAGAAAATTCAGGAATTTCTGGAAGATTATCCCTTTTCTGAACAAAAGAAATCTGCAAATAATACTGTTCAGGAAATGCGGAATAAACTGGGTGAAAAAGCGTATGAGACTGGAATATTATATATAAAATTAGGTGCCTATGATTCTGCAATTCTTGCTTTTGAGCAGATGCTTGAAAATTATTATGATACAGAATATGTTTCGGAGGCGCATTTGGGGATCATTCGTTCATACAGTGCTATGGAAAAAGTGGATAAAGTTGAAAAATATTATAAATCTTATAAACATGTATTTCCCGAGGATATGGCTCAGAAAGCCAATGAAATTATTAATGATTTGAAAAAAAGGATGTTAAAAAAAGGGTAATGAAAATATGTTTATTTGGTGGAACATTTGATCCTCTTCATTTAGGTCATTTACTTATTGCACAAACGGTTTGTGAAGCAGAAAATTTTGAAAAAATTGTTTTTATTCCTGCTCTAAAACCACCTCATAAGAATCGGGATAATATCACACCAATTAAATTACGGATGGAAATGCTTGAATCCGCTGTATTGGATAATCCCCGATTTGAAATTTCACAAGTGGAGATACAGCGGGGTGGTACATCGTATTCAATCGATACGATAAAGCAATTCAAAACTAAATATCAATTAACAAAAGATAATTTATTTTTTCTCATTGGAAGTGATACACTATCACAATTCAATTTATGGAAAGAGCCACAACAAATTGTGAATGAATGTTCTGTTTTAGTTGCTGTTCGTCCCGGATTTAAACCAAGTTCTATTCCTAATTGGATTTTGCATAATATTCAATTTGCAAATATTCCCAGATTTGAAATATCCAGTTCTAATATTCGTAAACGGTGGAAGGAAAATAAAACAATTCGATATATGGTACCTCTGTCGGTATGGGATACTATAAATAAATACAATTTATATTCATCATGATTAACAGTATTCTATACCTGATTTTGGGATCAGTATTATTATTTTTTGGAGCAGACTGGATGGTGAAATCGTCTATTCATATTGCTTCCAAATTAAAAATATCCAGGTTTGTGATTGGGCTTACTATTGTGGCATTCGGGACATCTCTCCCGGAGTTGGGTGTGAGTTTAAAAGCAGCATTATTTGATAAATCAGGAATTGCAATAGGAAATATTATCGGGTCCAATATAACCAATGTGCTTTTGGTACTTGGAACCTGTTCGTTGTTCAGCCCACTTACAATCTCATTCACTGAAATAAAAAAAGATATTTTGATTTATTTGGGAGCCTGTATTGTATTGACTTTACTCATGTGGAATGGTATTTTAGAACGGTGGGAGGGAATACTTCTGTTTACCAGTATCCTATTTTACACCATTTATTCTTTCAAAACCGGTAAATCTCAGGATGAAGTATTTGAAGACAAAATTTCATCATGGCACTGGACAATTTTACTTTTAGTATTGGGTATCATTTCGCTTTATATCGGGTCAGAATATTTTATTAAGGGTGCGATTCATTTCGCAAAAATTATTGGGATAAGCGAACTAATCATCGGAATGTCTGTGGTTGCTTTAGGGACCTCCATACCTGAATTCATGACATCCGTTGTTGCTGCGGTTAAGAAAGAACATTCTATTTCAGTAGGAAATATAATAGGTTCCAATTTATTTAATATATTGTTCGTGTTGGGATTAGTACCTATCCTAAGTCCTTTAACCGTTGAAAAAAGTATTTTCAATTTTGAAATTCCTTTTATGATAGGTACCGGACTATTATTAATACCCATCAGTTTAACAAAAAGACCGATTTCAAAAGGAATAGCCTGTTCAATGCTCATAGGATATACCGCGTTTATTTTTATTCTGTTCACTTAGCCAATATTTATTATGATTTCATTTCAGAATGTATCACTTCAGTACGTTCCTGAAACCGGTGTTCAGGATATATCCTTTAATATCAATCCGAATGAATTTGCTTTTCTGATCGGTCCCACAGGTTCAGGAAAATCCACCATACTGAAATTGATTTACATGGAACTTTTTCCGGACAGTGGTACCATGGAAATATTAGAATTTTCATCAGAGAAAATTAAAAAAAGGAAAATTCCATTTCTGCGAAGAAAGGTGGGAATGATATTTCAGGATTACAGGTTATTAAGAGATAGAAATATCTTTGAAAATATTGCCTTACCCCTCCATGTCATAGGATACGGAAGGAAAGAGGTATATGACCGGGTAAAAAACGTCATAATTGACGTGGGATTAGAAGGAAAAGAAAAAAGAAAACCGGATGAACTTTCTGGTGGTGAACAACAGAGAGCCTGTATTGCAAGGGCACTCGTGAAAGAACCGGAAATCATTTTAGCCGATGAACCGTCTGCAAATTTGGACCCTGATTCCGCTAGAAATTTGTTGGAATTATTAAAAAATATCCATTCAACAGGAACACTTGTTTTGATGGCAACCCATCAATGGCAGCATCTCTATTTTGAGTTAATAAAAGACCGGGAACATCAAATTATTAATATTGAAATGGGGCGGTTAGTAGATTGATGGACAAAACTGTTTTTCTAATAGTTGAGGGATTAACAAATCTGTGGAAACATAAGGGAACAGCTTTCATCTCTATTATAACCGTTTGCCTTTCATTGATATTTTTAGGACTTTTGTTTATCATAAATGAAAATTCAGATAAACTTCCAAGTTTATTTCGATCAAAATACAAGGTGGAAGTTTTCTTTAAGGAAAAAGTGACTGATGAAGGTGCTGAACATATTATGCATCGAATTGAAACTCAACCCCTGGTCAAAAATGCAACGTTGGTGAAAAAGGACGATGCCCTCCAAATCTATAAGGATGAATTTGGAGAAAACGTAATGGAAATGTTAGGGAATAACCCATTTCCACCCAGTTGTATTGTTAAATTACAAGAACAGAAATTTTCATCAACAAAAGTAGAATCACTCATAAAGAAAATAAAGAAACTGAAAGGAGTTTCATCCATTTATTATCAAGGTAGTTTAATATCAAAACTGGAAACTCTGTATAGATATTTTTTAGCATCTATGAAAATTCTGGTCTCTATTGTATTGGTAATATCCATTATCTTTATTACAAATACAGTAAAATTAACTATTTATACGCGTTCTGAATTAATTCGAAACTTGAAATTGATCGGAGCTACAAATTCCTTCATAAAAATACCGTTTATTTTTGAGGGTATGCTTCAATCAATCATTGGAGCATGTCTTGCTTACGGGTTATTGATCCTTATGGTTAATGGTTTAAACAGCATATTGAATGATTGGATTTCTTTTCAATTATCCATTGATAGGTTATTACCGATTTGGTTGGTGATTGTATCCATAACCATCGGTTTTATTGGTAGTTTAAAGGCGGTTTCAAAATTTTTATGAATTCTTTTAAATTGTAATACCTACTTCCTTGACAATAGAATAATGTCCTGACTAATTTTTATGATATGATTAAGCACGAAAAATATAGTTTAACCCAACGGGATAAAAAGGTATTGAAGGCAACAATTGATGAATTTATCACATTAAATCAGCCGGTAGGTTCAAAATTTTTAAAAGAACAATATACCTTTAGATTCAGTCCTGCAACCATTAGAAATATTTTATCAAAATTAGAATCCTATAATTTATTGACTCATATTTATACCTCTTCTGGAAGGACGCCGACGAATCAGGGGTATCGTTATTATGTGGACAAATTTGATTCAAAAATTTCTTCACATCTTATCCATGTTTATAATAATCATTTTAAGAAGTTAGAGTCTCTTTCCTCCAATGTAGATTTATTAATGGAATCAACCGCAACTCTTTTGTCCAAAATTACTAAATTATTTGGGTTGGTTATGCTTTCTGGAATTGAAAAAAGTGTTCTTATTAATATTGAGTTAATTCATATTTCTTCAGAAAGAATATTGGTTATTTTGGCACTTAAATCTGGTCTCATAAAAAATATTGTATTAAATCTCAAATGTGATATTAAGAAGAAAGAAATTAATAAAATCACCGAATTGCTGAATGAAAAATTACTTGGGCTGACTTTAAATGAAATTAATGAAAGCATAAAAGGGAGATTGAAAGAATCAGATATTTATCACCATGAGATTGTTCAAATATTAATTGAGCATCCTTCAATCAATGAAACCAAAGAGGAACAACCCGTTATTTATACTTCCAATATTCACGAATTACTCAAACAACCTGAATTTCAGGAAGCATCCGTTATCCGACAAACCTTAGAGGCACTGGACTCAGAACAATTTCAATCTTGTTTCACACCTTTCATTGATGATGATAATGGGTTTACTCTCATAGGTGATGAACATGAATTTGATTTAATGGATCATTGTTCCATTGTGTCATCTCCCTTTAGAGGAGAACAGTTAATGGGGCAATTAGCGATAGTAGGTCCAACCCGCATACCCTATCATCAAATAAAAAACACATTAAACTATTTAGCGGAGGTAATATCCCGTGTGTGCTGATAAAGTCAAAAATGGACAGGAAGACACGATGGCTAAAAATGGAGAACCTAAGAGAAAAAAGACTATCAACCCAAAATTAAAGAAAAAAGATAAAATAGCAGAGATTCAGGAACAGTTTTCTGTACTTGAAGATAAACATCTGAGATTGAAGGCAGAATTTGAAAATTTTCGGCGGAGAAAAGAGAAAGAGATTATCCGATATTTGGAATATGACGGATTACGATTAGTTGAAAAACTCTTACCCATCGTAGATGATTTTGACCGAATGCTACATGCAACCGGAAAAAGTACGGAAAATATTAACAACGCTTCTATAAAAGAGGGAGCTGAGATGGTATTTAAAAAATTTATAAAATTTTTGGATGATACACAGGTAAAACCATTTGGAGAACCGGGTGATTTATTGGATGCGGACCTTCACGATGCCATGATGACAAAAACCGATAAAAAGAAGAAAGATGGGGAGATATTGGAAGTATTTGAAAAAGGGTATCGTTATAAGGAAAAAGTGATTCGTCATGCAAAAGTTATTGTGAATAAAAGATGAAGGATCTTTATGATATAATCGGTGTGAGTAAATCTGCATCAAAAGATGAGATTAAAAAAGCATACCGGAAAGTAGCCATGAAATATCATCCTGATAAAAATCCGGGGGACAAGAAAGCAGAACTAAATTTCAAGGAAGCGGCGGAAGCTTATTCAGTACTGAGAGATGATCGAAAAAAAGCACAATACGATCAATTTGGGCATGCAGGAGTAGGAATAGGAGATCAGGGAGGAGCTCAAGGGTTCGGTGGGTTCCATATGTCAATGGATGATATTTTCGATCAATTTGGAGATATTTTTGGTGGAAGTCCTTTTGAATCATTTTTCGGAGGGGCTCATTCAAGACAGTCTATGTCACGGGGTTCAGATATTAAAATGAAATTAAAAGTTTCCTTTGAAGAAATATTGGCTGGAATTGAGAAAAAAGTTAAATATAAACGCAGAATTCCTGATCCGGAAACAACCTTTATCAACTGTAGTCATTGTGGTGGTTCCGGACAGGTAACACGGGTTACACAATCATTTCTCGGACAAATGCGCAGTACATCAGTGTGCCCACATTGTAATGGAACAGGAAAACAAGTTGGAACTCGTTCAAGACACGCAGGACCGGATGGATTGATTTTGGATGAAAAAACTGTCTTAATAAAAATTCCACCCGGAATTGAAGACGGTAACTATATGACTTTTGACGGAAAGGGACATTTTGGACATGGTGGAGTTCATCCTGGGGATTTGGTTGTATTTTTTGAGGAAATACCCCATAAATATTTCACCCGGAATGAACGGGATGTTTTTATTGAAGTCCGGTTATCTTTTTCACAGGCAGCCCTTGGGGATAAAATACAAATTCCTACACTAGAAGGAAGAGCATCGTTAACCATTCCGGTAGGGATACAATCCGGGCAGATATTGCGAATGAAAAGAAAAGGGTTCCCTAAATTAAGAGGAGGTAATCGTGGTGACCAATTAGTACGTATTCAACTAAAAACGCCTCAATCTCTCAAAAAGAAAGAGAGAGAATTATTCAGCAAATTAGCTGATTTAAATGGAAAAGAAAATATATCCTTTTCAAAGGTAAAATTTTAAAAATGAAGGTATTTTCTCAGAAGAAAAAGAATATCATCCTATTTTTATCTATATTTATTGTAGTGGGAATTATTGCCGGCTCTATTAGAAACAGGACGTTTTATTCAAGCCCCACATCTGCAAATTTAAAAGTATCACAGTTTAAAATCTTAGCTCAATCTGTATATAATGATAATCTGAAATCTGAAACCGGTGAATCTATTCTATCTCATCATTGATTAATTAACATTAATAATATTATTAAAGATGTATTTATTACTTTACCTAAAATCGCCACAATAACTGCCGAAAGAACTATAAAATATTGAGAAGATTATGGTAAATTTTTATCAGTGAATGATTAAAATAATATAAAAGGAATTGGTGAAATAGCAATGGAGAAAATCTCCTTCTTAGGTACAATTGAACTTGAAGAAAAAAAATAAATGAATAGAAAATTAAATGACCTCATAGAGTTGATAATTGTTTTTGGATTAGTATTTATCCTGGTTGCTATTTATGTGCCTGTGTCTATATGGGAGGAAGAAGATCAGTTTGAAAGTATTAGTCATTTCAGGATGAACACAATTCATCATATTCAGGAATTTTATAAGAATCTGACGGGAGATTACGCCACTGATGGACTTTGGGCAATGAATGTTGTGAATGCTGTTAGGGATTCCCTTACTGCAGATTCAACCTACCTTGATAAACAATTATTGGGACTATATCAGAATAATATTACCCTGAAAATACCGGAGGGTTTCGATATGGAATTTGATACAACATTTGGATTTCAGAGATTTCGCAGGGATACCATTATGGATACTACAGTAAAAGTATTAACCTTTTCAGAGCAGTTATCCAGAAATGACACAGTTTATATTCAGAAAATAAATCTACCAGAGATGTTAGCTACGGAAACATATCGTGACGTATTGAGCGAGGAGGCTGTGAACCGGGTTGAGGTAGTTGATTATTACGAAACATTTATGCCTGACACATCCATGTTTTATTGTCCTTTGACCTCTCAACCATATAAAATAGAATTTATTGAAAATAAATTACGGATTGGATCTCCCATTAAACGTATTTATAAAGAACCAAGATTTTTAATATTTTCTTTAAAAGCACAAAACCACGGATATATTGAAGACGGAATCCTGAGCTGGTCTAAATAGTTTTAATTATTGTTAAACCTCATAATAACTGATTCATCCCTTTATTGTTCTCAATGGGATTATCAGGATAATAAACCGGTTCTATTTTCTCTTGTAAAGGTTAATTTTCATTCGGCTTTATCCTCAATAAGGTCCGAGCCTGACGAAATTCAAAATAATATAAGAACTGCTATCGCTCAGATAGATGACTTTAATAATGTTCAGAGAACGACAGGTTATGTAATTCTCGATTGTTCACTTACAGAGAAAGATTCAATCAATATTGGGGAATTATCTAACAAAAATGAAATAGAAAAATTCTTTTTATGGACCTTAAAAAAACGGTGGGGAAAACAGGTTAATCGATTATCATTTTCGTTTATCCCCGGAAATCTCCATTATTATTATTTCGCATTCCCAAGAATACTTTTAACTCAACTAAACATCATATTAAATGAATTGGGATTAGTGAATGTTTCATTTACACCAATGGAAACATTATTTCAATTAAGAGGAGAGAAAAACGGGATTTTAATTAGAGATGGAAAAACTAAATTGTTTTTTTGTTTTACTGAAATGGGAATAATATCATGTAAAATATCCAAAAGGAAAGAAAACCTTGAACTAAAAGAAATCATTGGTAATCCTGACGATATTAACACATTATTAAATGATAAAAAATTTAAAATTTGTATGGTGGATAATATTGACACAGAAAAGCTTCTTCAAACAAGGAAAATCCTTCAATTAACTCCATTTCGGAATATAATTACAGATAGTATTGATCTAAGAATGAATATTCCTGATAGAATTTTAAATGCACTGGATCGGTCAATTGCTCAACATTCCGAAGGGAATGATGTTAATTATTATTTAAATCCTTTCATAAATATTATAGATCATGATGAGTTGTCTAAGAAAAGACTAAGTTCCCTATCGGAAAATAAACTTATGATTAATATAAAGGACAAGTCTAAAAACGGGGAAAAGACAGAACCTGTATCAAGATGGATAATGTTTCTTTTATTAATTTCCCTGTCAGGATTAATTCTATTTAAGAATAGCGATATAGAATATTGGAAGGATAAATTTGTTAATTTGTTTCATCCATCAAAATATTCCGAAAAATCAACAGTTCAAAATTCAGATTATTTAACACCATATCAATTTGAACCGTATGATGAGTATAACCTGTCCCGAGCGATTCTAAATATTTTTATTTACTCATTCGAAAAGATATCACCCAGAAATATATTTTTCTTATCTTCTTTAGATGATATATATACAGTAGTTAGCTCAATAGATACAATATATACATTATTTTCTTCATTAGGAGTGATAGATAATGAAATAGAATTAGCAGACAATCAGTATCAAATGGAATTGATTCTCAGTACAAAAAAAACTATTCCTAATTCTTTTATCCAAAATGTTGAAGAAATCGTCTCAATTTTTGTAAATAATTCTTCATTGACTTCTCACAGAAAATTGGAGGAAAAAGTTAATGAAATATTTATTTATGATCCTCTTATTCTAAGTTTTACAAATCTTGTTTCTCCTTTAAATGTATTGAATCAAATGAAAGAATTGGGAGGAAACGTACTCATACGAAAAATTGTATACACACCATCAATGGAAAATATGGAGAAATCGAATTTGACAGTTTATCTTTCTGTAATAAAATGGACCCAGGATAAATGAGGATACTCAGCGGGATATATAAAGGAATACATATTAAAACATCCTCAAAACAAAATTATAGACCAACACAGACAAAAATTAGAAAAAGTATTTTTGATTCTTTGGGTTCCCTATCACAATATTCCGTTTTAGATTTATTTTCAGGTACCGGTATTTTGGGATTTGAATCTGCGAGCAGGGGTGCATCATCGGTAGTTTTTGTTGAAAAAAACCTATTCATTTATAGAATGTTAAAAATAAACTCAACCTTGTTTCCCAATACTAATTTTAGTATAAATAGAGATGATGCCATTCAATTTTTGGAAAATTCTCAATCATATGATTTAATAATTGCAGACCCTCCGTATAATCATTTTAATCGATCTACTGGAATAGATGTAGATTTATTCATTGACATGATATTGGATAAATTAAATTTGCAGGGTAGATTTATTTTCGAATGTTCCAAAAGAATCGATTTATGTTACCCTGTAAAAACAAAAGTATTTGGAGAAACAAAAATATGTATGGGAAGGAAAGAATGAAAAAAATAATATATCCCGGAACATTTGATCCTATTCACAATGGACACATAGATATTGCACAACGGGCATCCGGAATTTTTGATGAATTGATTTTTGTTATAGCGGAAAATCCGAGGAAAAAAACCCTTTTTTCAATAAAAGAAAGAAAATTACTTGTCGAAAATTCTGTCAAGAATATCCCAAATATAAAAGTAAAATCTACCGGAAAACTCGTTGTGGAATTTGCTCTTGAAGAATCTGCTGCGGCAATTATTCGCGGTTTACGACACGTGAGTGATTTTGAATTTGAGTTTCAGATGGCATTAATGAATTACCACTTGAACCCTGATATCTCCACTATGCTTATGATTCCAGACGAAAAATATATTCACCTAAACTCCACTGTCGTGAAAGAAGTAGCAGAATTAGGAGGGGATATTTCACAGTATGTACCAAAAGTTGTTTATGAGTGTTTAAACACTAAGTTTAAGCAGTAATTATTTTATAAATTCTGCCTCTTATTTTTACCTATTATTTTTAATAAAATGCCGACATATGATTATAAATGCATTCAGTGCGGACATGATTTTGAAATGTTTCAATCCATGTCAGCAGAACACATTAAAAAATGTCCTGAATGCGAGGGAAATGTCCGTCGTTTAGTGGGTGGTGGTTCAGGTCTCATTTTTAAGGGGTCTGGGTTTTATCTGACCGATTATGTAAAAGGGAAAGAGCAAAAGAAATCATCTTCCGAAAAAAACGGAAAAGAAAAGAAAACAACTAAAACTGATTCACCTAAAGAAAAGAAAATTGCAAATAAAAAAAAATGAATAGTACTTGAAATGTCGGAAAAGATAAAAATTGAAAATGGATACGTAAAAACACCATTAAATCCTGTTATTCCATTCATAGAGGGAGATGGGATTGGGATGGATATATGGAAAACAGCTCAAAAAGTTTTTAATACAGCAGTTGACCTTGTTTATGATGGAAATCGAAGTGTAGACTGGAAGGAAATTTTTGCAGGTGAAAAAGCCTATCATAAAAAAAAAGAATGGTTGCCTAAAGAAACATTAGAGACAATTCGTGAATTTCATGTTGCCATTAAAGGACCTTTGACGACACCTGTTGGTGGAGGAATTCGTTCCTTGAATGTGGCTTTACGGCAGGAATTGGATCTTTATGCTTGTGTACGACCGGTAAAATGGTATCCCGGAGTTCCGTCTCCGGTTGTTCACCCTGATTTGGTTGATATGGTTATTTTCAGGGAGAATACCGAAGATATCTATGCCGGAATTGAGTGGATGGCGGGCACTCCGGAAGTAAAACGGGTAATCGGTTTCTTGGAGGATGAAATGGGTGTAACTAAAATACGTTTTCCAAAATCATCTTCTATTGGAATAAAACCTGTATCAAAAGAAGGTACTGAAAGATTGGTTTCGGCGGCAATACAATATGCCATTGATAAGAACCGTAGATCAGTCACTCTGGTTCATAAGGGAAATATTATGAAATTTACCGAGGGAGCCTTCAAAAATTGGGGTTATGCTCTTGCGGAAAATAATTTTAAAGAACACGTGTTTACCTGGATTCAATATGATAAAATAGCGGAGGAAGAAGGTAAAGAAAGGGCAAATGAAGTCCAGTCGGAAGCCATAGATAGTGGAAAGATAATTATCAAAGATATGATCGCTGACGCATTTTTACAGCAGATACTTACTCGTCCCAATGAATATGATGTGGTGGCGACATTAAATTTAAACGGTGATTATTTTTCAGATGCCCTTGCAGCAATGGTTGGCGGAATAGGGATTGCACCGGGAGCAAATATTAATTATGAGTCCGGTCTTGCTGTTTTTGAAGCCACTCACGGTACAGCACCTAAATATGCCGGATTGGATAAGGTCAATCCGTCTTCCATCATTTTATCAGGCGCTATGATGTTTGATTATTTAGGATGGTCAGAAGTAAGTGAGATCATTAAAAAAGGGATGGCAAGGACAATCAAATCAAAACAAGTGACCTATGATTTTCATCGATTGATGGAGGGTGCAGATAAACTTTCCTGTTCTGAATTTGGAGAAAAAATAGTCCAAAATATGTAAATTGTTTTGGAATGAATTCAGGCTGAAATCTGAATCATGTTTATTGATTTAATCACTGTCGAGTTATGGGGAGGAGATGGAGGTAATGGCTCTGTGTCATTTCGAAGAGAGAAATATGTTCCCAAAGGGGGTCCTGACGGGGGCGATGGAGGTAACGGTGGGAGCTGTATTTTTATAGTTGATCCAAATCTCAGGACTTTAGCCGATATTCGATATCATTCAATTTATAAAGCCGGAAGGGGAGGACCCGGTGGAAAAAATAACAGGCACGGTAAAAACGGTGAGGATCGTGAAATTTCTGTACCACCGGGAACAATCATCAAAAGTAAAAATTCTGATACTGTTTTAGCAGATTTAGTTAAAGATGGTGATAAGTTTATTACATGTAAGGGAGGAAGGGGCGGAAAGGGCAACAGCCATTTCAAATCCTCTCAAAATCGATCACCCAGAAAAGCACAACCGGGAAAAAATGGGAACAAAGGTATTTTTCAAATTGAATTGAAATTACTTGCAGATGTGGGGCTGGTTGGATTGCCTAATTCGGGAAAATCTACTCTTTTATCAGTATTATCCAATGCAAATCCAAAAATTGGTAATTATCCATTCACAACAATCAATCCTAATTTAGGACTGGTGAAATTCAGTGAATATAAATCATTTGTAATGGCAGATATTCCCGGGTTAATTGAAGGTGCAGGAACAGGGAAGGGACTCGGGCATCAATTTTTAAAACACATTGAAAGAACCCGAGTGCTTGTATTTCTCATTGATATTAATGATCCGGATCCAAACGAATCTCTGAATATTCTTATTAAAGAAATTGAAAATTATAATTTGGATATTTTAAAAAAACCAAGAATTATCGTTCTAACAAAAAGTGATACCATGGCACTCAATGATCAAAGGAATTTACCAGATTATCAGAGGATTTCTTCAATTTCAGGAGATGGATTGCAATCCATGGTTAACTCCTTAATGGAGTTTTTAGATAAATAAAATTGACAAAACTAGAAGTATATTTAATTGCTCTATTATATTAGGATCCGAACCATATAGTTGAATTATCTGCACAAGCAAATATTCCCGTTACATAATTGTTAGCACAACTGTTTAATATGGAATTGAGCAGGATTGTGCATTAATCTTGGGGAAACAATTTACATCTGTGATTTAATCTACCAACTGCTTTGATATGGAAATGGACTGCGGTAATTTTAATGCCTATTTAAAATGAGTAAATATTTTGGAGAGGTGGCCGAGCTGGCTGAAGGCGCTCGCCTGCTAAGTGAGTAACTGGAGATAATCTGGTTCGAGAGTTCGAATCTCTCCCTCTCCGCTCGATGAGAAAGCTATTAATAGTTATTTATAGTTATTGGTAGTATTGCAAAGTTTGGTCCAATGGTGGTCCAAATATTGGGGTTAACTTTTTATGGAATTTTTCCAATCTGGAGAAATTTCAGCAAGCCCTGTTCGCCCCACCGGACTGGCCAGTTACAGTTATATTCTGACAAAAAGTTTAGTCCCATTTTATTTTATCATCATGATGTGGAAAAAATGTAGTGGCAACGACCACGTTCTAATAATGTGACAATTCCAACCAATTATAAAATTACCCCAACTTCCGACCGTACCTTATTGATCCATTTTGATGAAAATTATTCACCTGATATTCAAGAAGCTGTATTCCAATTATCTCATTACTTACTGAACAATTCTTTGGAGGGAATCTTAAATATTCATCCCGGGTATATGTCCATCCTGGTTGCAGTGGATATTGAGAAAATATCAATGCAAACAATGAACAAACATTTACTACAGGTAATAAAAAATGCCCAAGAAATGGAATTGCCTGTATCAGTAGAGGTGGACATTCCTGTTTTATATGGGGGCCAGCATGGGATTGATCTAAACCGTGTTGCAGAGCTCAATGGCTTAAGTGCAAATGAAGTTATTGAATTACACAGCAGCGGCGATTACAAAGTCAGTTTTATTGGTTTTACACCCGGCTTTCCATACATCAGCGGTATGGTTGAAAAATTGGCTACACCACGCTTGCAGAATCCCCGCAAACGCGTGCTGGCTGGTTCTATAGGTATAGGTGGCAGTCAAACAGGGATATATCCATCATCCACACCT
>CAZBBE010000022.1:0-16190 GCA_964489755.1 uncultured bacterium
GTGATTATCGCCATTTTAGCAGCTTTTGCTGTTCCCATCTATATTGATTATGTGGAATCAGCACGGGCATCGGAAGCAAAATCCGTAATCAGCAGTGTGTCCAATGGTGCGGATATGTTTTACCAAACCAGCGGAGAATGGCCAACATCCATTGATGATTTGGAGATGGCAGGTCAATTAGATCTAAAATTGGCGACCAAGTCAAAATGGCAGTTTGAACTTCAACTCCCGGAACTGATAAATGCCACCAGTACGGAAGAGATGGCCGGTGGTGCAGGTAAAACCATTTCGTATAACCGTCAAACCGGGAAATATACAGGATACGGATCACCAGGCGAAGAGTAATAAATGAAAATAGATGAATTGCTGAATTATGCCCTGGAGAGTGGGGCATCCGATCTGCATCTCAGCGTGGGCTCCACGCCCATGGTGAGGATAAACGGAACCATGCATCCCTTAAAATTAGATGTAATGACTCAGGAAACTATGGAATCAATTCTTCCACAGGTTTTGTCAGATGACCAGGTCTCAAGGTTTAGAAAAGAAAAGGAAATTGATTTTTCCACTAAACTGGATGGAAAAGGAAGGTTCCGGGTTAATTTTTTTAGCCAGCTCAACGGTATAGCCGGTGTGTTTCGAACGATTCCTGATGTGATAAAAAGTTTTGAAGACCTGGGGATTCCACCCGTTCTGCAAGAATTGTGTCTCAAAAACCGTGGTCTCATTTTGCTTACCGGTCCCACTGGTTCAGGTAAAAGTACTACCCTTGCAACCATGGTGGACCACGTGAATGAAAATCGCAATTGTCATATTATAACAATTGAAGATCCGGTTGAATATTTTCACAGCTCAAAAGACAGTTTAATAAATCAGAGGGAATTAGGTGCAAATACCCACAGTTTTGGCAATGCCTTGAGGTCCGCCCTGAGGGAAGACCCTGACGTTATATTGGTGGGTGAAATGCGGGATTTAGAAACAACATCACTCTCTCTCACTGCTGCAGAAACAGGGCATTTAGTCATGTCAACCCTGCACACATCCAGTGCTGTAAAAGCTATTGACCGTATAATTGATATTTATCCTGAAGGACAAAAGACCCAGATTCGGTCCATGATGTCAGAGAGTTTGGTTGCGGTGATAGCGCAAAAACTATTGCCCACAAAAGATGGGAAAGGACGGGTCCCCGCTTGTGAGGTGATGATCGCAACTACAGCCATAAGGAATCTTATTCGTCAAGACAGAATTTACCAGATTGCATCTCTTATGCAGTCAGGTGGCGTGGAGGGGATGCAGACTCTGGACCAAGACCTGCAGCGGTTAGTTTCCCAAGGTGAAATTGATAGGGCGACAGCAGAAGCCGTTGCGGATAATCCAAAACTTTTTAGGTCCAACGTTTTGTGAAGAAAAAGATCAAAGCATCTCAAGGGTTTACCTTTATTGAAGTTATGTTAGCGGTGGTGATTATTACCATCACTTCCTTGGGACTAATGTATGGAGTGGTTCATGCCCGGAGCGCATTGAGAGCATTGGAAATTAAAGAAAGAGCAACCGAGGAATTGTCCAACTATATGGAGCACTGGAAGGGGCGCATCGCCAGTGGAAATCTAAGTACAACCGATAAGTTAGGGGATTATTCCGGGAGGGAAATTTATCTGTTTGGGGATGCTCAGGCGAATGAAAAAGTTACTGCTAAATTATTTTATACTATGGAAAAACAGGATTCCCAATATAATGACGAAAATTATGAATCGTATCATTTAAAAGTCTGGGTTCAATGGAAAAATTTTATGAATACTCCTGAGAGTGGTGCAGTTCACCACTCTACACAAAAAGAACATGAGCGCATACTGGAAACTGTCATGCTGGTTTATAATGTATAAAAAATATAATAAACTTTATCCTGGATTCACTCTTTTGGAAATGGGTGCCGTTGTGGTGGTCATCAGCATCATTGGTATTGGTATAATCATGACCTTTCAGACCATCATGGGCGCTTACCGAACGGATATTATTCGGCAGGATATTCGTCACTATGGGAATACGGTCGTCAGGGAAATCTCTGAAAGAATCAGAACAGCGGAGAAAGTCCAGTTCAGCAGTTTATTAGGGTTTGCCAAAATTGAACTTTGGGAGGATGCCAGTCAATCCACACCCTCCCATATTATTCAGGCAAACGAGGAAGAAGGAATTCTGCTAAACAATGACCCATTGTTGGGTGGAAGGTTGCGTTTCCCATCAAAAGGTGTTCTTCGGGACAAGGAACAATATGTTGTTACATTGGATGGTTTTACCACCTTTCAGGAAACAGAACCACCGAATAGACCTTCATTAAGTAAGGTAAAGCGAGCAATTCGTTACATAGATTTAGTGCTTTCCATGGAACCAAAAGTGAATCCCAATATGACCGTGAAAAAGGAAGATTTTCACTTTAAAAGAAATATTTTTATTGCCAATCAGTACCTGGAGGAGTTCAACTGATGAAATTCCGACATTCATCGGGAGCGGTTGCCCCTTTAGCCATGATATTTGCCTTTGTGAGTCTGCTGATAACGGTAGCCTATTTGGGAACCAGTACATCAATAAATTCCCAGGAGAGGTTTCGATTTGCTGAGATTACGGCTCAATACATTGCTGAAGCAGGATTGAACAAAGAGGCAGCCGATTATTTACCCTATCTGGCAGGAGCGGACACAACGCTGGTTGGAGAAACGGGTGTGAATTTTGGTGAAGACACTCAAGGTAATTCCATGGGTAAATATAAAAATGTCCTTTGCGGGACTCAATATGCAGAGGCTTCAACACGTAAAGAATTTTATGGGTTTAGTACAGGAGAAGTGTCCTACGAAACTCCCAATGGAAAAGATGTGACAGTGGAACGGACCGCCTCACTCATAATGACACCTATTGGATTTGAAGAATTCATGTATTTTACCAATGATGAGGAGCCCTTTGGGCCAAATGCTGGAGCGTATGTGAGTTTTGGAAATTCCGATGTTTTGGAAGGGCGGGTGCACTCCAACAGTCCTACTGTAACCTTCAGCAATTACGGGTGTCCTGAATTCTTAGGGAGTTTATCGGTAACCGAACCCATTTCTTATGAGGGTGACACATCCTGCCTGGATGATATGGTGGATGATGATGGAGAATCCATCATTGATACTGTGAGTACAATCGTATATCCGCCGGATAATTCAGCGGATATTTTGAGAGCCAATGCCAAACGAACCTTTACTGCTGATGATTTGATCACTTTCGTTCAGAACAGGAAGGACACACTCATCATGACAGAGATAGAATTTGAAGAAACAGGAGGGTATTATGCCACCCAATGGTGGTATCTCATTCCTCCGGTAGCTGCCGCACCCCCTGAGATTGATTTTTTATATGATTTTGATGATGGTCCTCCTGGTTTTCCTCCAGTTGAGACCAGTTCCCTAAGGTTAGTCCGCTTTGATGAAGATGAAGAATATCTTACAGATGCTTGGGTGGATGGGGAGCACTATGACAATGCTTTACAGTTATGGATCAGTGGCAGGGACATTGATGGCAATAGTGTAAGTTCGTTGTTAGCTAATTTTAGCGAAGGAGACCAAATTGAGGTTGAATCACAAGAAAGTAATAAAATCGTTTCGTTTGAGCTTTTATCAACCACTCAGACTTTTGGTTCATGGATTTTTCAAATCAATACTGATTATCCTATTACGTATCAATCTACCTCAGACATCGGTTTTATTAATGATGAGGAAGTGACTTTGAGAGGATTTGGAGATGCAGGTGAACCAAATGTAAACGTTCCCTTTAATGCATTTGAATTTGGTCATAACCATGAAAATGATGGTCAACAGAAGTGCAGTGCCAGGGGTTTTCACCATTTTGATTATCGCTACTGGCTCTGTGATGACCGCTATGATCCTGTAGGTTGTAAGGAAGAGGAAACCGATAAGTCTTATGTATATTCTGACCGAACCTTTTATTCTTACACAGGTCCCGAAGTCATCTATGTTAAGGGTGGTCCCGCATTGGTTCATGGTACCATCAACGGTCAATACACGGTTGTTACCGATGATTCCGTTGAATATCGCCGACATGATAGTACTCCTGGTTCACCCATATATGAGCAAATATGGGGAAATATATGGATTATTGGTGATCTCAGGTATGAAGATTCTTATTCAAACGGAGCAGTGATCCATCCTGATGATGGTGGTACAAATAATGTACTAGGCCTGGTCGCAGGAGGTAATGTTATTATTGCTAATACAAGAGAAAATGGGGCAAGAAACAGATATCAAGGTATAAATGTCGTTATCAATGGTGCAGTAATGGCGCTCCATGGAGCATTTATTTCACACTACTGGCAGAATTCGGTGCAGTCTGCCCAATGCCCATCCTGTGCAGTTCCTAATGCAAGCCAGCCCTGGTTCTCTTTAGGTGATGGAAGAGGCGGACATCGAAATCCGGTTTTACCAGAAACTTCCGGGGGGAATTATACTAATAATATTGATTACAGAGGTTTTGTGCATCTTTGGGGATCCATTGTTCAGCAGGAAAGAGGATACATGAAAAGGAATGCTCCTTGTTCAAATCCTATTCCGGGTGGAGACTGCTATACTTCTGAAGACATTGGATACGACAAGAACTATAATTATGACTATAACTTGATCGATGAGCCGCCACCCTATTACCCCGACCAAAGTACAGTGGACGGTGCTATTGTGCTGAGGCTGAAATCTTATGGCTTGGTTACGGGTGAGTGATGGATGAGATTCGTATAAAAAATACCACTCTGAGTATTTCTGACAATCCGATGCGCATACAGAGGAGTTCTGATACTATTATCCCTTGCTTAGTAAAGAATCCGGAAACAGTGGATTTTTCTACAAAATCTATTAACTTCCCCCACCACTATCGAAGTGCCATCAGACTATTCAGGTCAGGGATGACAAATTTGCTTTTTACAATTATTCTTAATTAACAGGAGGTAGGCAATTTTTGTATATAGGACTTGATATAGGCCGACAGGTAGTGAAACTGGTAGCTCTCGAAAAAAGTAAGACAGGGTTTAAGGTTGTAAAAACCGCCCAACGGGTCATTCCTGATCAAAGCCGACCCTATGATCCTGAAAAAATTGATTTACCAATCAGGGTGATTGCCATAAAAGAATTACTCCGTCAAAATGGAATAAAACCAAAACGGATAAAAAATCTGATCACAGGAATCAGCGGAACAAACGCGTCAATAAAACAGATCACTACCATGGACATGGTAACAGATGAGTTGGATTCATCCATGAATTTTGAAGCAAGAAAACATATCCCCATGGATGGTACCGATGCAGTGATTGATTACCAGATATTGGGTCCTAACAGAAATGAAGTGGATAAAATTGATGTTGCACTCATTGCCTGTACCAAACGGGTTTTGAACAATCATTTAAGTATGTTGGAAGAATCCGGAATGAAACCCTGGATCGTGGATGTGGATCCTGTAGCTGTCATGAATTCATTTCTGGCAACTCACAGTTTACCTGAGGAAGGTGTGGTTGTGTTATTGGATATCGGAGCTGTCACCTCTTCATTAATTGTATGGGGAAACCAGGATATGTTTTTTACCAGGGATCTCCCTATTGGTATCCATGAGATGGTGAAGGATATTTCTACACGTAGGTCCCTCGATTATTTAACAGCACAAAGTGAATTGTTTTCATCGGGAGTGGAGGCGTTTAAAAAGCCTGAAGAAGACAAAGGAATTATCGCTATCACAGACCGCTCCGCCTTAGAAAATTTTATTGAAGATGTCCGACGTACTCTACGATTTTATGCCAAATCCTCAAATCAAAGTCATTTTACGGGAATTTACGTGTCGGGAGGAGGGAGCTCCATTTTAGGATTGGATGCTTTAATTCAGGAACGACTGCAATTGGACACAGTGGTTTTCAACCCGTTTTCTGGAATGGACATGAAAGATGAAGTGGTAGAAGGAGACCCGTCTCAATATACCATTGCATCAGGACTCGCAATTAGAGGGTGCAACGAATCATGAAAAAACTGATTCTTATCAACCTGAATAAGAGAGAGTCCTCTGAATCCTTAACCCTAAGAAATAAAGAACGAATCCGATGGGTTTTATTTGGATTAATGGTGAGCTTACTTTTAGGAGCGAATGGTTTGGGCTGGTTCATAGGCTTTAATTATAATAGTCTTATCCATCAGAAAAATATGGAAATTGACCAAATAAAAGAAGAGATCAGTTTATTACGTGAAAAGGGAAAAAACCTCTCAAAACAGGATATAATGACATTGGCAAATTTGGAAAACAATAGGTTTCTTTGGGCTGAAAATCTCGAAAAAATAGGGAAGATGACTCCTGAGGATATGTCATTGACCGAATTACAGTATAAAAAAAACAAACTCTTAATTAAAGGAATTGCCACAACCTACCGTGGTCAAAAAGATTTTGAACAGGTGGAACGTTTTATTCATGTATTGAAATCAAATGATGAATTCTCAAGTCATTTTACACGTTTAAGACTTATGCATCATGCATTAATAAATGTGAGAGGACAGGATATTGTGGCATTCGAGCTGGAAGCGCCGTTGGCGACCATTTCACCCATTTCAAAACAGATTCAAACTATTAAATTTGCTGCGCAATCAACGAAAAAATCTCAACCAGATGAAGAGATAGTATCAGAAGATGAGGTAGAACCAGAAAAAGTGTTATATTATCGTCAGGGAGTAAAAGACCCGATAATGGTATCTCCAGGAGGAGAATCCTAACAATGAATCGTAATTCCCTTCTGTTCGGGCTAACTATATTTCTGACGCTCACTTTTTGGGTTAGTATTAAATTTTTTATTGGTGATAAACCGTTGTCTCTGAAGCAATTGGAATTAAAACAAACCGAATTGAATGAACAGTATATCAGCGCTAAAATATTGGCGGAAAAGCTGGATCAGGTGTACACATTGTTCTCTGAAAATTTAGCTTTGTCAGTTGCAGATTCTCTGGTAGATGATTCCTCACTCCCATTTTTAAAATCGCTAACGGACATGATGACTAATTATGATATTATCATTAAAAAAATTAAACCAAGACCACGAGAAAAAGTGGATAATTATTACAGTTCACCTTATGAAATGACAGTAAAATGCAGTTTTGAAAATTTAGGAAAATTTCTAGCAGAAATGGAAAAATCTCCACGGCTCATTGTGATAAATGAATTATCCATTAAAAATGGAATTGAGCGTATAAAAAACCGGGTGGAAGAAAACGAGTTAATGCAACAGGAAATTGATTTACATATTTCAACTCTGACCCTGATTAAATCAAAGGTAAAAATTATCTCATGAATGACCGTTCAAATACTGTTTGGGTCATCGTTATAGTTCTGGCATTGTTATCAGTTTTATTTGCCAGTCTGAAATTACACCCTGTTCGAAAGAAATGGCAAAACGCAGTAATGCGTGCACAAAATACAAACATTGGCACGGATCAAGAACTGGAGAATGTAATAGGATTCCTTGAGGATAGACTGAAATATCGATTAGGTTATGAGTTTTCACTCGAGAAGGAACCCATGAGACTCACAAATGTTGTCTATTTAACCGATGCCAGCGGAAAACGTATCAGTGGAAAGCGCACATCAAAGATTAAAGTAACCCATGTCATTAACGGCAAAATAAAATATGCCGGCATTTATTACAAGGGACAAAACTTTACTGTGGTGGAGGGGGATTCCCTTGTTGGTGGAAGGGTAAAAAATATTGGAAAATTTGGAATAACCGTTGAGAAACAGGGACAGGATAAATTTTATGATGTTGAAACAACTTCTCTGAATGACCAACAAATGAAATTAGGTGATAAATGAAACAATTTACGATCAGCTGTTTATTATTAATCCCATTATTATCGGCACAGGATGCCAAAACGATCTCTGCCAAGGAGGAAAAAACCCCTACTCTGGTTTCCGTTCATGCAGAAGATGCATTTTTGCCCGGAATCCTTTCAATCCTAGCTAAAGAAAGCGGCTACAATATAGTTACGGATCCCAATGTGAACCGGCAGGATAAAATTTCCATCCACTTGGATGATGTTCCCATTGAACAGGCGATAAACCTTGTGGTTCGGTCTGTAGGCTTGAGTTATGAAATTGTGGGGAATTCATTTTTAATAGCCGAACCTAAAAAACTGGAAAAAGAAGTGGGGATTACAGCACATGTGATTGACTTAAAATATTCGGATGCATCAGAAGTAAAGACACTTTTACAGGATTTGACGAAGCAGATTCAGGTAGATGTGTCCGGAAATAAACTTCTGGTGAATGCATCACCAAAGAAAATTGCAGAGATAGAAGAGGTCATCAAGAAAATTGATGTTCCTGCCATCCAGATCCTTTTGGAAACACGGCTCATTGAAGTGTCCCTTGACCAGGATGAAAAACTTGGAATTGATTGGTCTAAATTAGCTAAATATACAACGATACTTGCAGAGAATGCGTCTCCGCCTTTTGCCGGAGCAGGAAGTTTGGTCCCGGGGATTACCCAAACTGAAGCCGGTGATGGAACTGTCTCCGAACAGTTTTCTCCTATGCCTGCTGGTCAGAAACCAACTCAGATGTATTTTGAACGGCTCGGTGCCAGTGATGGGGGTCCACGACTCAGCCGGCAGATGACAGCACTGGATATCACACTGGATATGCTTTTGAAAGATAATAAAGCAGACATTTTAGCTGACTCAAAATTGGTCACATTAAACGGCAGGGAAGCAACAATAAAAATGGTAGACATTGTGCCCTATATTCTAAGCTCAGGTGGTGTCGGGGGTCAGGTTCAGGTTCAGCGGGAGGAAGTTGGAATAAAGCTGACGGTTTTACCAACAGTGAATACTGACGGTGACATCACCGTTCGTGTAGAACCGGAGGTTGCTTCCATTTTTGAATTTATTGGGCCCAATAGAAATATTCCCCGGGTAAAAAGTAGGTCATCATCCACAACAATCCGTGTGCGGGATGGGGAGACCATCATACTGGGAGGGTTAATCAGTAAGGATAAAAAAAATACCGTTTATAAAGTGCCTCTTCTTCATAAAATTCCGTGGATAGGAAAAAAACTGTTCACCAGTATCGATATTGTGGACAAAAAAACCGATCTGATCATTCAAATAACCCCATCAGTTGTGGTGGATAATATCAGCGGGATTCCCAAAGGTGAAGAGATGATTGAAATTGAAAATTCAATATATTTTAAAGGGGATGAAGACCAGACCAAAGAGGATAAATCCAAGGAGTAAATAATGAAAATTTTAAAAATTGTTCCAATCATTTTCCTCACTGTCATTGCAGTTTTACAATTAAGCTGTGATGAAAGAACACCCACGGAGGATACATCTTCCAATTATACGATGACCATGACGACTCAACCTGTAGCAGGAAATGATCTTTCCGGTGAAAATGTGGGTGAGGATATCTTAGGTGATGTTGTTACTACCCGTGTTTCAGCGATATTGAAGGATAATGATGAACACGCAATTGAGGAAGCCTTAATATCTTTTTCTTCAAAAAAAGAAAATTCTCCCTATGGACAGATGGATCCCCAGTCAGGATATACAGATGAAAATGGAACCGTAACCGTCCTGTTCAAGGACCCTGGAGATGCGGCAGCTTTTGGTGAATCCAAAGCGCTCCTAAGAGCAGAATATTCTCAAAATATAGACGTGTTTGCACAGTCACTTATTGATGTTTATCCAGATACAGTGGTCTGGCCCTATTCTATCGCAATTTCATCAAGTATAAATCAGATTTTTAAAACTTCCTCTCCTCAATCATCTACCTTAACTATCTATGTTTATAATAAATTGAGTAATCCGGTAACGTCTGTATATGTTGACCTAAGCACAAATGTGGGTTCATTTGGTGATGCTCAACAAAAAGTATATACTATTCTTACAGACAATTTGGGCAGGAGTACAGTTGAATTTAACCATAATAATGAGTTGGGCCTGGCGATAATTACTGCAAATTATTCCCATGAAGGACTAAATGGAACACAGTCAGATTCAACGCAGGTATTGATTGGAACGAATTATAATATCACCCTGTCTCAATATCCTGTTTCTCAGGATAGCTTAGGGAATTGGATCATTGTTGGTGAAGATATTGTGGGAGACCAGGCCAGTTCTCGGTTAATTGCCACCATCACAGATAATTCCGGGAATCCCGTACAGGGTGAACAAATCATTCTTTCTGCGGAGGCTCAGGGAAACAATGCAGGAATCATTACAACCAATACAAATGTAACCAACTCACAGGGACAGGTTTTTGCTTATTTTGATGACGACGAAACTGTGTATCAGGATTTAGGAGTAACTGAGGATTTTGAGGGTGTGACCTGTACAGCTTTTATCGGGGACCTTACCGGAGAAAATAATTCAGTTCAGTTCAGTGTATTTACTGAGTCTGTCTGGCCCTACCAGTTAAGTTTAAATACGGATCTAAATGAAATCATATTGGACAATGGTGCAACCTTTGCAACACTCAATGGAAGATTACTCAACGGTTTATCCCAGCCTGTTTCCAATGTTATTATATCTTTTTCCGCGGACCGTGGTTATCTTGTTTCTCAGGTAACAACGGATTCTAATGGAGATTACACTTTAATATTTCGTGATTTGGGTGAGCCCTCAGATGTGGGATTGGCAAGCATAACGGGAAGTTTTAACCACCCTGGATTTGTTTCCAATATTGAAGAAACGGAATATATTTCAATCGTCACGAATTATAATATGACATTGGATTCGTATCCAGTTTCATTAAATGAAAGCGGAAATCCTGTTCTTGTTGGAGAAGATGTGGCAGAAGATAATTCACGTACAAGGATTGTAGCTACAATAACTGATCAAGCGGGAAATGTGGTTGTAGGACAGTCCATTTTATTTAATGCAGAAGGAACGGGCGGGACAGATGTGGGTACCTTTGATGCAGAGTCTTATACGACCGATAGTGAGGGAAAAGCTAAGGCTTACTTTTTAGATAATGGGAATGCATATGAGGACCAGTCCGGGACCGAAGATTTTGAAGGTGTCACCGTTACAGCATTTATTGGAGATGAGACCGGAGAGGGAGAGTCTGTTCAGTTCAGCGTATATTCAGAATCTGATGTATGGCCCTATCAATTGACCCTGAATTCAAGTACGACTGAAATTATATTGGATAATGGGCAAACCTATGCAACTATTGCAGGGAAATTATTAAATGGATTAAATTATTATGTGGGCAGTGTGACACTGTCATTTTCCACTGACAGAGGACACATAAATTCCCAGGATACGACGGATGCAATGGGGGATTTCAGCTTGGTTTTTACGGATTTAGGACAGCCCTCAGATGTGGGACTGGCTTCCATCACAGGAAGCTTCACTCATCCAGGATTTGACTCGACAATTACCAAAACAGCACAGGTTGCCATTGTTACTAATTATTCCCTGGCGTTAACAAGCTATTCCGTTTCCTTAAACGATGATGGAAATTCTGTGGTTGTTGGAGAAGATGTAGCGGGTGACAATGCTCAAACACGGATTGTTGCAACTGTGACGGATCAGGCGGGGAATTTTATCCCAGGACAAACCATTTATTTTAATGCTGAAGTTTTGGGAGACCAGGATGTAGGTTCTTTTGATGCGGAGATGTATTCAACCAATAACCAGGGAAAAGTATTTGCTTACTTTTTAGATAACGGAACTTCACATCAGGATCAATCCGGTACGGAGGATTTTGAAGGAGTCTTGGTGACCGCATTCATTGGGGATGAAACTGGTGAAAGTGAATCTGTTACATTTAGTGTGTATGATGCGTCAGATGTTTGGCCCTATCAATTAAGTTTAAATACAAATGTAGATGAGATTACTCTGGATAATGGTCAAACGGAAGCAGTGATTTCGGGAAGATTATTGAATGGGCTGAATACGGCTGTGAGTACTGTAACCGTGTCTTTTTCAGCGGACAGGGGATACATTAACTCTCAGGTAACCACCGACTCCAACGGTGATTATAGTCTGAACTTTCAGGATTTAGGGGAACCATCAGATGTTGGATTGGCAACCATCACAGGAAGCTTTACTCACCCAGGATTTGACTCCACGGTCATAGGGACAGAATATATTTCTATCGTTACTAATTATTCCCTTGCATTGGAAAAGTATTCTGTTTCCATGAATGAAAATGGAAATCCGGTGTTAGTGGGAGAAGATGTTTCCGGAGATAATGCTCGAACACGGATCATTGCGACGGTCACCGATCTTTCGGGTAATCCAGTGGAGGGGCAAACACTGATATTCACGGCAAATGTATTGGAAAATAATGATGTAGGAAGTTTTCAAACAAACAGTTTCACAACCAATGGATCAGGAAAAGTCTATGCTTACTTTTTAGATAACGAAACTGCTTACCAGGATCAATCGGGGACACAGGACTTTGAAGGAGTGACTGTCACTGTATTCATTGGAGATGCAACAGGCGAAAATATGTCTGTAAACTTCAGCGTTTATGATGAGTCTTCTGTTTGGCCCTATCAATTAAGTTTGAATACAGATGTAGATGAAATTACTTTGGATAATGGGCAAACTGTAGCAAATATAACCGGAGAACTTTTGAATAGTTTGAATTACCCCGTGACCGGCGTGACTCTCCATCTTTTATCTGATAAAGGATTTATCGTACCGGAAATAGTGACGGATTCTACCGGTAATATATCGACTAATTTTCGTGACCAGGGGGACCAATCTGATGTGGGAATGGCAAGTATTCATTGCAGGTATGCTCATCCGGGTCTGGAACCGGAAATTGTCGATTCCGTACAGGTTTTTATCACGACTCACTACTCCATAACATTAGAACAGCTCCCTGTATCTATTGATGAAAACGAGAATAATTTTATTGTGGGTGAGGATATAGTGGGTGACCAGGCATATACGCTCTTGATTGCTACAGTTAATGATACTGGTGGGATGGCAGTACCGGGAGTTTTATTAAATTTTATTATTACAGATGAAGATGGTGATGATTTAGGATCTTTAGATTTCCTTAACCAATCTTCAGATGGAAACGGTCAGGTACAGGCATTATTCACTGATGATGGTGTTGCTCATGTAGATATTCCCGGTTCTCCTTCATTTGAAGGTGTGACAGTGAAAGTTATTTACGGAGGAGAGGAATATCAGTCCGTTCAGTTCAATGTATATGATTCGGATGATGTCTGGCCCTACAGTTTATTTTTAACAACGGACACAGATGTTATTCATTTGGATGCTGGTGTAACACAAGCTACTGTTGTTGCCCGTCTTTTAAATGGTCTGTCCAATCCGGTAAAGCAAGCTCAATTGACGTATGATGCAACCTTGGGATTTATTTCTTCATTTGGCCAGACCGATTCTACGGGCGTGGATACAGTGTATTTTCAGGATCTTGGCAATCCTGATGAGGTGGGAATCTCGAACATCACAGCGAATTATTCTCACCCCGGATTTGCGGAACCGATCTCATCCAATACACTTAATATTTCCATTGAAGATACAACTTTTGAGACCTGTGCTTATGTCACAATTCCACCATCCGCGGTAGGTGAAATTATGGTGTCCGGTGGCGGTGGAATTGAGTCCACGACCATTTCAGCAGAAGTGTATGATGATGACGGCATCCTCATTGATATTCCGACCGAAGTACGGTTTATACTTGGGCCGAATATTCCTGAGGGTGCTCATTTGGAAAATGCTGCCCCAACGGATACGGTTTCTGCATATACAAATAACGGGATTGCTTCGGTTTCATTGAATAGTGGGACAGCCCCGGGACCGGTTCGTATCACCGCCATTGTTGAGTGTGACAGTGTAGAATTTTCAGCGGTGGCTGTTCCGGTCATTATTGTTACAGGACCTCCATATTATATAGAAGCGGAATGGGATCCCTCTAGCACTGAAGCAATCGGTGGAGGTTTATATCGTGTACAGTGTGCGGCACTTGTGTATGACCGCTATTATAATCCTGTGGAAGATTCCACCTATGTATATTGGTCTATTGAACAGGTGCTTCCTTGCGAAACTCCGGATGTTGCAATCAATGGGACCAGCCTCACTTTTAATACTAATTTTCAGGATAATCAGTATCAGGGTGTTTCTTATACGGACTTAACTTATTCCACAAATGGAATAGGTGATGAAGTTAGGGTGGTTGCATATACATGGGGAGACGATCTGGATGGTGATGGAGTTTATGGAGATTCCGTGGGAACATACATTAATGATGGTGAAGGTGGTGCTGTGGAATTGCCATATATTAATGGTGGAGCTGCTTCCGTTACCATTACAACCAGCACAACTGCCCATGATTTTACAATGCCAATCCCGACAGATTCTGTTCTGGTTATGGTGTCCGTTGGAGTGTATGATTATTATGGGAATGAAGTTATTAATGTTCCTGTTGCGTTTAGTGGGATAGGTGTCACGAATTGGTTTGAGGTCGGTTTCGAAGTTTTTCAGGATGTGGGTATTGAAGGCTATGGTGTGGGAGATGGATGCTTTACCTGGAGGGATTTTGGTGCGGATGGGCAATCAGAAACTTTGGATTGTGGTGAAGGAAATTATAACCATGATTCATTTGATGAAGATGGAAACATCAGGCATTGGCCTCACTATGATAATGAACTGTCAGAACCTTTCTATGATTGCGGTATTGATGGCCTGTGCCCTGAAGACTCAGATTATTCAGAGCCAGATTCAGGAGAGGGGGATTTAGCATATAATAGTGGGGAAGGATATATTGACCTTAACGAAAATGGTGAATACGATGAAGGTGATTTATGCTATGATTATGGTTTTGATCTTATTGATGGAACAGGTGACTATGGTGAGAGTGACGGTATATGTCAGCCGGGAGAGCAATATTATGATACGAATGGCGATGGTTATTACACAGATGGTGAACCATTTGAAGACTGTGGATTTGATGGATTGTGTGCTGAAGATGCAACATATCCTGGTCCTGATGAGGGAGAAGGTGATGGACAGTGGTACGGATACCATATGGAGGGCTGCGGTTGGCCAGATACTCGAGTACGGACGGATGAAAACGGAATCGCAAGAATTATTGCGAATTTACCGAAAGAATTGTGCACCTTTGCTGGGTTATCTGAGATTGGTGATTTTTCTTTTTGTACCTATAATCAATATACAGCAACCATCAATGCTACGTTAGCAATCCCTGTTATCACTCAGGGAGATCCGGTAAACATAGAATTATCGAGAACACCGTTCGAGGCAGATGAGGATGCCGCAAACTGTTTTGAATAATGAGCACTACATTTAATCCTCAGTTTCAACGGATCGGTGAAATACTGGTCCATATAAATAAACTCAGTGACAGCCAGCTTCAGGAAGCCTTGGTGGAGCAAAAAAATACAAAAGAAAAGTTAGGCCTAATCCTTATCAATAACGGTGTCATAACTGAAGATGATTTGGTCACGGTGTATTCCATGCAGTTGGGGTACAAGAAAGCAGATGAAGAGATGCTTCTGAATGTGAAACAGGAAGCGGCATCTTTGGTACCGGAAGAATTTGCCAGACAGAATGCAGTGTTGGCTCTATCAAAATCGAAATCCTCCATCGTTGTTGCTATGGAAGACCCTGAGGATATTGCCTGTATTGATTCGTTAAAACGACTTACTGGTTTAAATCCTGAAGTTCTTGTAGCGGGACCCACAGCACTCGAAAAAGCGCTGGAAGAGGTCTATGGTGAGATAAAGAAGACAGGAGAAGTTCAGGAAGTTATAGAGGGAATTAAGGTCATTTCCGGTGATGAAGATGATAGGGAAGAAGTTGATCTATCACCAGAGAGTGCCGATGCCAAAGATGCACCCATCGTAAAACTGGTAAACATGATCCTGCAGGAATCAATAAAAGAAAGGGCAACGGATGTCCATATAGAACCCATGGAAAACAGGGTGATCATTCGAATCAGGATTGACGGTGTTTTACAGGTCATCATGACTCCTCCCAATACGTCACTCAGTGGACTGGTTACCCGAATTAAAATTTTATCAAAATTAAATATTGCCGAAAAACGATTGTCCCAAGATGGCAGGTTCACTATTAAAACAAAGGAAAAGGAAATTGACGTTCGTGTGTCAATTCTGCCTACGGTTT
>CAZBBE010000023.1:0-15808 GCA_964489755.1 uncultured bacterium
ATCAGTGCCATGGTATTACAAAAATTAAAACAGATGGCAGAAGATCACCTGGGAATAAAAATTACCGATGCTGTCGTCACAGTCCCTGCCTATTTCAATGATTCCCAGAGGCAGGCAACTAAAGATGCAGGGAAAATTGCAGGATTGAACGTCAGACGGATTATCAATGAACCAACTGCTGCAGCATTAGCTTATGGTTTGGACAGGAAAAAAGATGAGAAAATTGCTGTTTTTGATTTAGGGGGTGGAACGTTTGATATATCTATTCTGGAATTAGGAGATGGGGTTTTTGAAGTCAAATCAACTAATGGGGATACCCATTTAGGTGGTGACGACTTTGACCAAAAAATCATTGACTGGATTTCAAGTGAATTTAAAAAAAGTGACGGGATTGATTTAAAGAAGGATCCCATGGCAGTTCAGCGATTGAAGGAAGCTGCGGAGAATGCAAAAAAAGAATTATCTAGTTCGAAACAAACTGATATTAATTTACCGTTTGTTACTGCTGATTCTTCCGGACCAAAACATTTGAATCTCAATCTTACAAGAGCCAAGTTTGAAGATTTGGTCAGTGAGCTTATCAACCGTGTGATCAAACCCTGTAAAAATGCAATTAAGGATTCAGGATTCTCAGCCTCTGAAATAGACGAAGTGATTCTGGTTGGAGGGTCATCACGGATTCCTGAAATTCGGGAAAAAGTGAAGGAGATTTTTAATAAAGAACCAAATAAAAGTGTCAATCCTGATGAAGTTGTTGCTATTGGCGCTGCAATCCAGGGTGGTGTTTTAGCCGGCGATGTGGATGATATTCTCTTATTGGATGTTATACCACTTTCTCTCGGGATTGAAACTTTGGGAGGAGTTACAACCAAATTAATTGAACGAAATACGACTATCCCCACGAAAAAATCTCAGGTTTTCAGCACCGCTGCTGATAATCAAACTACTGTTGAAGTACATGTACTCCAGGGTGAAAGAGAAATAGCTGTGGATAATAAAACCATTGGCAGATTTCACTTGGCAGATATTCTCCCAGCACCTAGGGGTATTCCACAGATTGAAGTCACATTTGATATTGATGCTAATGGAATTTTGAACGTGAATGCAAAAGATAAGGCAACCGGAAAGGAGCAGAGTATACGTATTGAAGCGTCAAGTGGATTATCTGATGCGGAAGTTGATAAGATGGTAAAGGAAGGAAAGAAGCATGAGGAGGAGGATAAGGATAAACGTGAGTCAATCGATATAAAAAATCAAGCAGAACAACTTATTTATCAAACGGAAAAAAATATCGAGGAGCATGGAGATAAACTAGGCTCTGAAAAAGAGGAATTAAACGATGCCTTGGAAAAATTAACAAAGGCGAATGAAGGCTCTAATGTAGATGATATAAAAGTGGCGATTGATGAATTGAACAATGTCTGGAATAAATCAGCTTCCAAAATGTATGAAGCCTCCAAATCAGAAGAAACAGCCGAACCTGTAAAGGACGAACCAAAGAAGAAAACAAAAACTGACAGTAAAGATGATAAAGAAATAGAAGATGCGGATTTTGAAGTTGTAGATTGATTCATTGACTAGATATTTAAAAGTTCTGGAAAGAGCACCATATTATGTATGGTGCTCTTTTTGTTTTTGGAACTGTTAAGATGTAATTTCGTTGCCACTATAACATCTGAATTAGTCATGAAGAAATTTCAGCTTATCATAATTATATGGATTATTATCCTGGGCGTGTTTTGCTATACGCTCCTGCAACCCGGACTTTGGAAAAATCAAATATCTAATTATTGCAATAACTCGCTATTAAAAGGAAGTTTGTGGGAAATAAATTTCGGGGATTTAAAAGGAAATATGCTTACAAATATCACCGGAAAAGGAACGGAAATTCACCATCCGGATGGATATTCAATAGTTTTGTCTAGCTGGTCGGTTAAATTAAATATATTGAAAACACTCATCCAATTACCTACTTTTGAAGCAATTGATATAAATGATTTTACCATTCACACGTTAATTCCTGAAAAATATATTTCAGATTCATTAACATCCCCTCTTGATATCATCCCCGAAACATTTCCAGATTTTCAGATGAATCGCTTTTCGATTTCGGGATCAATAAATGTGGAGAATAAGTTTAGCTCAATAGCTATCAGTTCACGAGGTTCCATTGAAGCAATTGATAATATATTGTATATACAATTGAATAATTCCGTAATTCTTGATTCGACATATTTAGATAAACTTGAAATTGATCAATGTAATATTAATTTGAATGCGGTGGACCAAATTATCTTAATGGAGTTAGAAGCAAATTGGAAAAATACACCTATACACTATACTTTTTCTTTGGATAAAAATAGAGATCATATTATTGAAAGTAGTTTAGAGTTTAGGCATTTTGAACTGGGAAAATATTTACCCAATTTCCCCAAAATTAATCCGGATTTTAATCAATTGAGTGGACACGTTTATTCCAATACAGGGAAGGGAAATACAAAAACAAATTTTAAGTTATGGAATGATGTTGGGGATACAATCCCAGGTGAATTTGACATACATATTCAAGAAAATATTGTTACAATTAATAATGCGGGAATTGAATTTGATTCTTCTTTTCTGGAACTAAACTTTATGCTCAATCTCGAAGGTCGTTTAGCTGGAATGTGCCATGTACGCCATTTCAAATTAGAAGATTGGTTTAACACCCAATCAAAAATTATTTTAGATGGGGATTTTTATTATGACGGATATATATTGGAGGATAAAATTCGAGATTGGTCCTTTTCTTCGGATGTCTTGGAGACCGGACTTATACCCGGAGACACCCTAACTGTTTCAGTCTCAGGGTTTTATAATGGAACCATTTTTGAATTATCAGAACCTTTAATAGCCATCCTCAATGGTCAGTATGTAACGATAGATGGATTTATGGACATCTCATCAAATCAATCTCAATGGATAGTCAGTGCGACAGACATGGATTTAGCACTGCTTCCTTTAAAGATTAATGAATTTGATGTGGATGGAATATTGACAGGTAGTATTCATGTTAACGGAGACTTTAAATCACATTCAATTGAAGTAGACCTATCAATTGATGATTTCAAAGCATATTTATTTTCAAGTTCTAGATATCTACTAAAAGGGAATATTCAGGATCCAATTATATTGCATAGCGGTGAAATGAATTTGACTTTTGAAAATGGAAGATGGTCCGGATTTGATTTGGGTAAGGGAGAATTGGATATGACATTTAATAAGGGAGATATTTTTTTAAAGGATATTTCTACAATTTCTGGGGATAACTTTCTCCAGGCTTCAGGAAAAATAATCCAGAAAAAAGCATTATCACTTGACCGGTTTCAAATGGCTTACGATGCTCATTACTTAGCGATTCCTCAACCAATAGAGGCTATAGTGAGTTATAATGAAATTACAGTTAAACCCTTTATCGTTCATGTGGATGATGGGGTTGTTGAAGGTACATTAAAGGTTGACTCAAGGACGGATGGGAGAATAAAAATGTTTAATGTAGATGGAGGTTTTATCAATAATTTTTTTCCGAAGAACAAATTGGACTTGTCCGGCCTTTTGTTTGGTGAAATCGGATTTACTAAAACCGATTCCGAAAAGTCTGCTTCGTTCGATATTACCATGAAAAACGGACGAATTTATAATCAAGTTTTCAATGATTTGACCCTATCAGCTGTTTTTAAACAGGGCATTATTCATGTTGAAGATTTCACCTTAACAAATAATGAAAAAACCGGTATACAAGTTTCAGGAAACATCCCAATAAAAGAAAAATCCTTGTTAAATACACTCAACATCACTTCGCATTTTACCTATCTAAATATGGATTTTTTTACTCAATTTATTCCTGACCGGTTCCCAATAACAGGAACCGTATCGGGTGATTTTAATATTATCAGTGGAGGTTCATCTCCTCTTTATAAATTTGATTTGACCATGGAAAATGGTTTTTATGATAAAATCTATCTGGGGAATATTTCGAGTAATGGATTTTATAAGGATAACACGTTAACATTCAATTCCTTTTCTACCATCAATACCGAAGGGAATATCACAGGTTCAGCCTCTCTTCCTCTAGAATTAGATTTCAATTCTTTTAACTTCGGTGAAAAAGTGTTACACAAACCTGTAGATGTAACCGTAAAAGGGATATTTAATCACATGGACTTTTTAACTGAATATTTATCCACAGCCGATTCTTTAAGAGGAACAGTAAATATTGAATTATCTATTACTGGAAGATGGGATCAATTGGTAAGAAATGGGAAAATATCGTTGGAGAATTGCAGATTGTATACCAGTTCTCTTGTTGATCCAATCACCAAAATAGACGGAAAAGGAACACTGAAGAATAACGTCCTGAATTTTGACCGGTTTATGTGTGTGAAATCAGGGAATAATTCAGGAAAAAATAATCTATTTGTGCATGGGAGTGTGGATTTAACACACTTTTTCAATCCTAATTACGATCTCCAGGTCTCTGGAGAGAATATATTATTTAAATCTCTTACTGATGAGATAGAGGGTAATATAAATATGAATTTCAATATTTCCGGAGGTGACACTATCTCAATTATTGGAATCATCGCCTTGAATGATTTAATATTATTTAAAGAATTTAACACGTCTGTTTTAAGCGAGGAGGAGTCTGAAAATGAGAAGGATATTTTTCTCCATTACGACATTGATTTTCCAATTAAAGAATCCATTTCATTGGTAAACAGCCAAATTGATGCTAAACTTAACGGAGAGCTTCACTATACAAAATGGGGAAACAATACCGCTGATTATTCTGGAGAATTATTTTTTACTGAGGGTAAATTTTATTACTACAGTGAAATGTTTAACATATCAGAGGGATTTTTATTTTTTACACAAAAGGGATTTAATCCGACCCTAGATATAATCGCAAATACAAATATTGAAGATGAAGAAATCCAAGTATCTTTTACCGGACCACTTAATGAGCCCAATTTGGTATTGAGTAGTGAGAGCGGTTTTTCTCAAAGTGATATTTTAGAATTACTAACTTGGGGTAAACGATTTGAAGATGAAACAATTTCCTATATTGGGTTGGGAAATCAGGCTGCCGTAAAATTCGAGAAATGGCTTGATACCCAATTCGATCGAAAAATTATGGAAATGAGCGGATTAAACACGTTGGGAATATTAGATGAAGTTAAAATTGAGGGTGCAACAGGATTATTTGATCCTAAAAATGCTGATTCGTTTTCCATTAAAGCAGGTCTCTCCAAGAAGGTATCCTTAAAATATGCATACCACAGGTCTTTTTCCCTGACAAATCCCAGTCATACTGTTGGTATCGAATATAAAGTAAATCGCTACCTTTCACTGTTGGGCAACGTGGATGAAAACGGTCAGGTACATGCAAAATACAGACTGCGATACTCCTACTGAGACGATATAATGAAAAAGAATTTTATGTTAATTGGTTTGATAGCAACCCTATCCCCAATACTATTAGGAAAAAACAATCCTAAACCCAAAGTGAGATCGGTGACCATTAAGGGTGCATATTCCCTTAATAGTTCTGATTTGTTATCAGTCATCAGAACCAAACCGTCTTCTTTGTTTAATAAGGAATATTTTGACAGAAGACTTGCTAAATTTGATGCGATAAGCTTAAAAACATATTATGTATCACATGGATTTTTATCCTCCAGTGTTAAAGATTCTGTAGCGGTTCAGGATAAATTCGTAGATATATTTTTTAATATTAATGAGGGGAATCAGGTTATTTTAAAACAAGTAACAGTTTTGGATAATAATATACTTCCAGAGAATCAAATATTGGAAATTTTATCTATGAAAATAAATAGTCCGTATAATCCTGTAGATCTGAACAAAAATTTGCCTCAATTAAAAAATGAATACCAACGGTATGGAAAACTTTTTACTCAAATTAATGTGTATGAATCTATTAAAGATTCAATAGAGATTACTATCGGGATAGATGAAGGGAAGGATATTTATATAGAATCTTTTTCCGTTGATGGAGTCAAAGGGATTAATCCTTATTTGGCGGAAAGGGAATTGACCTTTAATAAAGGGGAAATTTATAATAAGGATGAAATTGATCATTCTCAAAGGCGTTTATTGGAGACAGGAATATTTTCCTATGCACAAATTTCTCCAACTGTTGTTGTGGGGAGCGATTCAACAGTACATCTAACAATACAAATGAAACAATTTAAACCCCATGAATGGCAATCCATAGGTGGATATTATCCCATCGAATATTATGAAGGAGCAGAACCTTTACCCGCAGCAGGTGCGGAAATTGGATGGAGAAACAGAAGCATGAATTTTACTACAACGAATTTTACTATAAATTTAGCTACATATTTAATACCTTCTCAAGATTATGTCTATCCGAAATTCAGTTTTAACACTGTTATAGGAAACCAATGGTTTTTAAAGAGGAGAGTTCCCACACAATTTGGTTTTTTTTATGAAACATTTAAACCCTATGGACGCTTTCAGGATCCATTCATTTCACGTTACGGATTGCGAATTGTAAATCGAAGAAATGTGACGGATAGGTCTTTTATTTCATCCGAGTTGAAATGGGAAAAATTTTATGAAACGGAAGATTTGGAGCAACGGACTTATACCATAACATCATTTATTGATCAAACAGATAACCCCATTATTGCCACTTCAGGATACCGAATATTTGGTATGTTTCATATGTCGGGAGGAATTTTGGGAGGCTCCAAATCATTTTACAAGGTTGATTTCGGTATAAATCATTATACTGGTATTTATAAAAATATTGTATTTGCAGGGAGATATAAAATTGGAAGAATTTTTGAATGGGATTCAGCAAACTCGGATGACCCTCAATATGATTTATTTTATCTGGGAGGAAGTTCGAGTTTAAGAGGTTGGGATATGATGCGATTTCATATTGATTCGCTTGACAATCCATCAGGAGATATTTTCAGGTTTATTTCTAATTGGGAGATACGTTTTCCACTTTTTTGGATACTGGGAGGTGAGATCTTTATTGATGGCGGAATGTTATCGGATAAATTGAATCAGGATAAATTAAAATATTTTATGTGGAATGGTGGATTTGGTATTACAATTGCGACCCCGTTGGCTCCATTTCGATTGGATTTTGCTTTACCTTTTGATGGAACCAACACATGGAAAATTCAAATGGGAGCAAATTATATTTTCTAAAGTGAAACTTAATGGTCACTGGTTCATTGAATCATAAATAAATCTTTGGATGGTCTGACTCCTTCTTATAAATTTCACGGTTTTTTTGGATAAAATTATGAATAAATTAAATCAATACATATTATTCCTGATTTTTTGTTTTTTCATTACTGGTTGTGAAAAATCTCCTGAAGAGGTTTTCTCGAAAGCTGAAGAAGCGTTTAATACAGGAAATTATCGGCAGGCCCTAAAGGGATTTTCTCAAATTGTATCAACTCATGAGAATTGGGATCGGAAAAATGAAGCTCAGGAATTTGTGGATAATTTCCCCGGGAAATTATATTCTCATGCAGAAATATTAAAAAATGAGAAAAAGCTTAAAGCATCGATAAAAGCTTTGAATTACATAGTAAAAAATTATGCTGATTTAGAAATTGCGCCCAGATCACAATATTTGATCGGGGATATTTTCATGAACGATTTAAAAGACTTCAATGAAGCTATCACTCATTATAAAAATGTTGTTACAAAATTTTCTGAGTCTAGAGATGAGCCTCATGCTCAATTCATGATAGGGTTTATCTATGCTAATCCCCAATATGGAGATATACAGGATTTAGAAAAAGCAAAAGCATCATACGAAAAATTCCTGTATAAATATCCAGACCATGAATTGGTACCTTCAGTTAAGTTTGAACTGGAAAACCTTGGTAAAGATATAAACGATATTTCCATCTTAAAACATATTTCAACACAATAAAAAATACCCAATGAAAGAGTTCAGCCTCACTGAGGTCAATGAAAAGATTTCAAAGGAATCCGCATTTGTTGATGATTTAAGGAAGGCTTTCAGCCGAATCATTATCGGGCAGAAAGAACTGATAAATAAAATTATAATCAGTTTACTGGCAAATGGTCATATCTTGTTAGAAGGTGTCCCGGGATTGGCAAAAACACTTATTGTAAAAACTCTTGCTCAGTTGATTGACACAAAATTTCAACGACTTCAATTTACACCGGATATGCTCCCTGCAGATTTATTGGGGACATTAATTTATAATCAGAAAACAGGAGAATTTGAAACAAGAAAAGGTCCTATTTTTGCTAATATAATTTTAGCGGATGAAATAAACAGGGCTCCCTCAAAAGTTCAAAGTGCGTTATTGGAGGCGATGCAGGAACGTCAAATTACCATCGGTGAAGAAACATTTTTTCTCAACCCTCCTTTTCTGGTTTTAGCGACTCAAAATCCAATTGAACAGGAAGGAACTTATCCTCTACCTGAAGCTCAAATTGATCGGTTTATGTTTAAATTAAAAGTAGATTACCCTGAAAAGGATGAAGAAAGATTGATATTACGTCAATCTGCGAATACATCTTTCGACCTGAATCTCAAAGCTGTGATATCTCCTGAACATATTCTCAATGCCCAAAAAGTAGTGAATGAAATATATGTGGATGAAAAAATCGAAGAATACGTTTTAAATCTTGTATTTGCAACGCGAAAACCAGAAGATTATAATTTACCTGAACTAAAGGGTTTAATTGATTATGGCGGTTCACCTCGTGCCAGTATTAATCTTACGCTAGCTGCTAAATCGAGAGCATTTCTTGAACATCGTGGTTATGTCACTCCAGAAGATATTCGATATATTGGGATGGATGTGTTGCGGCATCGAGTTATTTTATCCTATGAAGCTGAAGCAGAGGAAATGACCTCTGAAGATATAATACAACGTCTTTACGATACTATAGAAATACCCTAAGTTTCGGGATTCGCAAAATCTCGGTTGATATATTGATATGATCCCTCAGGAAATAATATCCAAAGTTCGGCGTATAGAAATCCGAACAAAAGGATTGGTAAATGATTTATTTGGGGGAGAATATCATTCGGTTTTTAAGGGAAGGGGAATGATATTTTCAGAAGTGCGGGAATATCAACCAGGTGATGATATTCGTTTGATTGACTGGAACGTATCCGCACGAGTAGGGACTCCCTATGTTAAAATATTTGAAGAAGAACGAGAATTGACAGTTTATATGGTTGTGGATGTAAGCGGTTCCGGTCGGTTTGGAACTATTCAAAAAATGAAAATGGAACTGGGAACAGAAATTGCTGCTGTATTAGGGTTTTCCGCTATTAAAAATAATGACAAGGTGGGAGTTTTGTTATTTAGTAATGAAGTCGAAAAATATATACCCCCCAAAAAAGGAAAATCTCATATTTTAAGGGTCATTCGGGAATTGCTTTATTACAAACCAAAATTTAGAGGAACGTCTATTAACTCTGCCCTAGATTTTCTTTTAAAAGTTGCAAAACGCCGAAGTGTAATATTTTTAATTTCAGATTTTGTGGATTCAAATTATTGGACATCCCTGAAAATGGTAAATAAAAAACATGATATAATCGGTATCAGACTTTATGATCCTTCGGAAGCAGAATTACCGGATTTGGGATTGGTAAAGGTGATGGATCCTGAATCACAAAAAGAATTTTGGATCAATACAAGTAGATATTCAGATCGAATGGATTATAAAAATGCCTTTGAAAATCGTATCGTTGAGTTGGAATCATGGTGTAAGAAAATAAAATTTGATCTGATTCCAATTTCCACTCAGGATGATTATGTAGAACCACTAATGGATTTTTTTCACCGCCGTGAAAAAAGGGTTTAATGAGTAAAGAATTTTATTTATTTTGGAGTGTAATAATTTTTGGATGGTTGAGTTTCTACGGATGTACTACTACAGATGAAAAAAATAATTCTATTAGTATTGAAGCATCCCTTGATACAACTCAAGTTACCATTGGGGATGTTATTCATTTTACTGTGGAAGTAAGGGGAGTTTCAAATCAAAGATTGGTTTTTTCGGAATTAAATGTTGGAAGTTCAGTTGAGATAAGAGAAAAATCAATTTTTAAGGAAGAAAATAAAATCCAGTTTCAGATAGTAATTTGGGATACAGGGGCCTTTGAAATTCCTGGTTACTCCGTTGGAATCAGTCATGTCAATGATTCAACTTTAGATTTTTCGTTAGAATCAAATCCTTTGGATATAACTGTTTTATCAACTTTGGCCGGAAACATCCAACCAACTTTAAAACCAATTAAGGGGCCTGTTCCGATTGTTTATCCAACACCATGGGCAAAGATCGCACAATGGAGTTTTCTTGTATTCACCATTCTCATCCTTCTGTTTGTATGGTCTAAAAGACAAATCCTTGATTTATTTATTCCTGCATATTATGAAAATATTCAATCTCCTTTTAGCAGGGCTGTGGGAAGGCTGGAAAAACTAAGTAGTGAATTAGATGACAAAACATTTTATGTTAATCTATCCCATATTTTACGTGAATTTGTGGAACATAGTGTATTCATTAAATCTTTGGAAATGACCACGGAAGAAATCATTTCAAACAAACGTATTATTCCAATAGAAAATTTTCTTTTCGAACATTGGCTTTCCCTCCTTTCTCGTGCCGATCAGATCAAATATGCTCGGGAGAATACATCACAAAATCAGCGCATTGAAGATATTAAATGGAGTAAAGAATTTTTAAAATGGGCTAGAACACAATGGAATTTGACATAGCAGTGTAGAGGATTTGAATTGGTGAACATCCCAGTGTAAATTTTATGTAGTAAATTAAGGGAATTAAGTGGCAACAACCTCAGATATTCGTAATGGAGCAGTTATATCCCACAAGGGAAAACGTTGGAAAGTAGTTGAATTTCAGCATGTAAAACCTGGTAAGGGAGGTGCTTTTATACGGACAAAATTAAAAGAACTTCAATCTGGTAAAATTGTGGATGAGACTTTTAATGGTGGTGCCCGAATCGAATTAATAAAGGTCGAAGCAAAATCCATGCAATATCTTTATCTGGATGATATGTCTATTTATTTTATGGATAATCAAACCTATGACCAAGTTCAGGTTAACCTGGATTTAATAGGTAGTGGTAAATATTTTCTTATCTCAGGTATGGAAGTAGATATTTTGTTTGATGGAAACGAAGTCTTGGATGTAAGACTTCCTGCTCATGTTATTTTGGAGGTAACAGAAACGGAACCGGGTTTTAAGGGGAATACAGCCACTGGTGCTACAAAACCTGCAACTTTAGAGACCGGAATTAATATAAATGTGCCGTTATTCGTAAATAAGGGTGATTCGTTAAGAATTGATACTCGAACTGGTAATTATATTGAACGAGCTAAACAATCTTAAAAGGAAAAGTTATGTGGCAGGATAAATTAAAGGAAATCATTTATATTCTGGAACACAGTGATGTAAATGAAATTGAAGTTCGTTTTTGGGGAAAAACATACAGAGTGGTAAAGGCTGCTGTTCCTGATGAATCTGTTACTCCCGCTGTGAAAAGTACGGCAGAAAGTTCTGATGAACCTCAGGATAGTATGGAAAAAGAAGATGAACAAAGTGGTTACAAAATAAATTCACCCATGCCGGGAACATTTTATCAGGCCTCTTCACCGGATGCTGATCCTTTTGTGAAAGAAGGTGATCAGGTGGTGAAAGGAGATACACTATGTATCATTGAAGCGATGAAAATCATGAATGAAATCGAAGCAGAAAAGAACGGAACAATCGAGAAAGTACTGGTTGAAAATGGTTCTGCGGTGGAATATGATCAGCCTTTGTTTGTACTGCGTTTGGAATAAAAATTCATGGTAAAAAAGGTACTGATTGCGAATCGGGGAGAAATTGCTCTCCGTATCATAAGGGCTTGCCATGAAATGGGTGTTGAGACCGTTGCTGTTTACTCTACAGCAGATCAATATTCCCTCCATGTAAAATTTGCAGGTGAAGCTGTGTGCATCGGCCCAGGTCCCAGTAGTGAGAGTTATTTGAATATTCCCAGAATATTAGCCGCTGGAGAAATCACAAATGCTGATGCCATTCATCCCGGTTATGGTTTCCTATCTGAAAATGCAGACTTTTCAAAAATCTGCAGGGATAACGGGTTCATTTTTATTGGACCTAATCCAGATATCATCAACTCCATGGGAAATAAGTCCATGGCAAAAGCTACCATGGTTGAAGCAGGGGTTACCGTTATTCCGGGAAGTGAAGATATACTTTCCTCCTTAGAGGAAGGTGAATCTCTGGCAGAAAAAATGGGATATCCGGTAATGTTAAAAGCATCGGCCGGAGGTGGAGGCAAGGGAATGCGGATGGTCAGGGAAAAGGAAGAAATGAGTCTTGCATTTCGTACAGCAAAAACGGAATCGGAATCTGCGTTTGGAAACGGAGATCTTTACCTGGAAAAATTTATTGAAAATCCACGGCATATTGAAGTGCAAATTTTAGCTGATTCTTTTGAAAATATCATTCATCTCGGAGAAAGGGAATGTTCCATCCAGCGAAGACATCAGAAATTGGTGGAGGAATCCCCCTCACCGTTTGTGGATGGTCCATTACGAAAAATACTGGGAGAAACAGCAGTTAAGGCAGGGGAAAAAGTGAATTATGTTGGTGTAGGAACGGTGGAGTTTTTAGTGGATAAAAATTTGAATTATTATTTTATGGAAATGAATACACGAATTCAGGTTGAACACCCTGTAACAGAAATGGTGACAGGTATTGATTTAATAAAACAACAGATTCGAATGCATGCTGGGAAAAAATACCCAGAATATTTTAAGCAGTTTCATCTCCGTGGTCATTCCATCGAATGCAGAATAAATGCGGAAGACCCCAGTAATAATTTCTCTCCATCTCCAAAAAAAATAACCAGTTTCCATATGCCGGGAGGTAAGGGGGTGCGGGTGGATTCTCATGCCTATGCTGGTTATCAAATTCCTCCTTATTATGATTCTATGATTGGAAAATTAATTGTTCATGCCAATAATCGTGAACGGGCAATAAATCGAATGATTCAAGCTCTGGAGGAGTGTATTATTGAAGGACCGGAAAATACCATTCCGTTTCATGAAGCAATCATGAGGGATAAGGCATTTCAATCCGGTGAATTTGACACATCATTTTTAGATAATTTTAATTACAACCCTTAGCAGAGACAACAGATGGATATAACGGATAGTTTACTTTATACAAATGACCATGAGTGGATTAAAATTGAAGAGAACCAGGCTATTATTGGTATAACGGATTTTGCCCAAAGTGAATTAGGTGATATTGTGTTTATTGAATTTCCGGATGAAAGAGATTTATTCCAAAAGGGTGATACCATTGGCACAATAGAGGCAGTCAAAACAGTGGCTGATTTATATGCACCGGTATCAGGAAAACTCTTTGAGTTAAACCTTGAATTGGATGACAATGTTGAACTTATTAATTCAGATCCTTTTGGAAAAGGATGGCTTATTAAAATGGTATTATCCAACCCTAATGAAAAATCTGACTTATTATCAGCAGAAGATTATGGAAAATTAATAGGTTAAATGTCTTTAGTTTATTCCCACTTACTGTCTATTTATGAAAAACGGGGAGGAATCTATGCAGTCCTCCTTGACCCGGATAAAAAAAATCATGACATTATCGAATCTATGGTTACTAATGCAAACGAATCAGATGTAGATGTTCTTCTTGTTGGAGGGAGTTTGATGATGGACGGAAAGAGCCATGACAGAGTAAGGGATATTAAAGAGAAATCAAAAATACCGGTTGTATTTTTTCCTGGAAGTGCCAGTCAATTAAACAGCTATTTTGATGCGGTCCTTTTTCTATCCGTTTTGTCAGGACGGAATCCCCATTATCTGATCGGAGAACAGGTCATTTCAGCTCCCATCGTAAAGGATCTTGGATTAGAAACCATTCCTACTGGATATTTACTCCTTGATGGTGGTGCTCACTCAACAGTTGAATTCATGAGCGGAAGCAAGCCCATACCCATGAATCGCCCAGACATTACCGTTGCCCATGCACTTGCGGCAGAGTACATGGGAATGAAATTTGTATATCTTGAGGCTGGAAGTGGAGCGAAACGATCTGTATCCGAAGAAATTATAAAACAGTGTGTCGAAAACCTGAATATCAACCTCATTGTAGGCGGAGGAATCAAATCTCCACAGGAAGCAGCATCCAAAATTGAAGCGGGAGCGTCCATGGTAGTAACAGGTTCCGTGTTGGAAACATCACAAAATAATTCATTAATGAAAGAAATTGCAGATGCCATCCATAAAAATTAATTCAATATGAATCACAAATCAGAAATTGCAAGACAAATAAATGAATCTTCAGCTGTTTTTACAGACATGGTTTCACATTGCGGGAATTTAATGAATCAGGCTGCAATCATGATGATCGAAGCTATTCGAAACGGAAAAAAAATTCTTTGGTGTGGAAATGGAGGAAGTGCAGCACAAGCTCAGCATTTATCAACTGAGTTAATAGGTGGATTGAGAGATCATAACAGACCAGCAATCCCATCCATTTCTCTCACAACTGACTCATCATTTTTGACTGCCTGGAGTAACGACATAGATTTTAATTTTGTCTTTTCACGGCAGATTTCTGCATTGGGGCAAAAGGGAGATGTCTTAATCGGAATCACAACAAGCGGAAATTCTGATAACGTAATAAAAGCAGTGGAAATTGCGGAAGAAATGGGTATCCATAGTATTGTTTTTACAGGAAAAGATGGCGGTAATATAAATGGAAGAGCAGACATCGCCATTACAATTCCTTCAGATGACACCCAGCGTATCCAGGAAGGTCATATTCTTTGCGGTCATATTCTATGTGAACTTGTGGAAAAATCTCTATAATTCAGGGTCAATTCCATGAAAAATCATATTAACAACTACATCAGACTTTTACGGGTAAAAAATTTATCGAAAAATACCATTGATGCGTATCAAAGGGATTTGAAAAAATATATTCATTTTATTCAGGACTCATGTGGGATTACCAAATTGACTAAAATTAAACCAGAACACATCCGGTCTTATATTCATTATCTTACTGATGACAGTTTATCTTCCAGAACCATTGCTCGGACATTATCATCTATTAACCGGTTTCATACCTATTTGTGCATGGAAGAGATTGTAAATGAAAATCCTGCTGTAAATATAAAACGGAAGAAAATCCCCCAGACATTACCCAATGTTTTATCTGTTGAAGAAGTAGAGGGAATTCTGGGAAATATTGACACGGAATCTGCTCTGGGTAAACGTGATTTAGCCCTATTGGAAATTTTATATTCCTGCGGACTAAGGGTCTCAGAGGCCTGTACCTTGAGAGGCATTGATATTTTGCAGGATTCGGAGATGATTAGAGTGAGGGGGAAAGGAGACAAGGAAAGATTGGTTCCTATGGGACCTCGAGCGATAAAAAAAATGGATCAATATTTGAAATATTCCAGACCGTTTCTATTAAAACGGGGAGCGGAAGTGGGGGAAATATTCTTAAGCCGGAATGGCAAGCCTCTCACTAGGATGACCATTTACAATATATTAATAAAATATTCCACGGAAGCCCACATTAAAAAACAAATCAGTCCTCATACCTTCCGACATTCCTTTGCCACCCACTTATTGGAAGGTGGTGCCGACCTCCGCGCCGTTCAGGAAATGCTGGGTCATTCCAATATAGTTAC
>CAZBBE010000024.1:0-14406 GCA_964489755.1 uncultured bacterium
TCCGTTTTAATGTTAAAGTAGAAAACGTTATTTTAGGTGCAGGAAGCGAAGGAATAATGTCCACAATCATGCGGACTTTTCTTAGAAAGAACGATGAAATAATAGCCGCAAAAAATTCATTCATAGGATTTCGAGTTTTAGCAAATGCCAGCGGATTCAAAACTAATTGGATTGCAATGGATAATTATCACTATAATTTAGCTTTGATGGCCAAAGCTATAAATAATCAAACAAAGATTATATATTTAGCAAACCCTGATAATCCTACCGGAACCTATTTTAATGTCAAAAAATTTGATGCGTTCATGTCCCGAGTTCCGGATCGTGTTTTAGTCTTATTGGACGAAGCATATTTTGAATACGCAAAAGATGTATTAGATTACCCAGATTCTATGCATTATAGATATGACAACGTAATCAGCTTAAGGACATTTTCAAAAGCATACGGTTTGGCTGGATTTAGAATAGGATATGGATTTTCCCACAAAGATATAATCAATAATCTCATGAAAGTAAAATTGCCTTTCGAACCATCTACTCCAGCGCAGATTGCTGCTGTTGCCGCATTGAACGATCAAAAATATCTCCAGAGTTCTCTGAAATTGAATAAAAAGGGGATAGCTGGAATGAAAAAATTATTTGATGAATATAAGTTAGATTATATACCCACCGTAGCAAATTTTCTTACGTTGGTTTTTAAAAACGAAAAGAGTGCAAAATTATTTTGTAAATCAATGCTTCAAAGAGGAGTGATACTCCGTCATTTATCTGGGTTTGGACTACCTGAGTGTGTTCGGGTAACTACAGGTACCCAAGAAGAAAACACAATATTTTTTGATCACATTTCTAGAATAAGCCAAGAGAAAACTTGAAAATGGTATTTATTTCCACTGAATGGCAAGGCGAAGAATATTTTCCAATTCACGATTTTCATCATGTGGAATATTTTGTAGGCAATGCCAAACAGGCCGTTCATTATTACCGATCGGCATTTGGATTTGAACCTCATGCCTACTGCGGGCCAGAAACAGGCGTTCGAGATAAGGTATCCTACGTTCTGAAAAAGAATCGCCAATTCTTCGTGTTTACCACCCCCCTCAATTCTGACCATCCCGGATCAGATTGGCTGAAAAAACATGGCGATGGAATTTATGACATTGCTTTCTCGGTTGATTGTGATCAAACAGCATATGACTCATGTTTATCACGAGGGGCGGTAGGGGTTAATAAATCTACATTTACTTCAGATGAAAATGGAGAGTATGGCATATCATCCATTCAAACCTATGGCGATACTATTCACTCTTTTATTGAGGATGCCAATTATTCGGGTTTATGGGCACCGGGATTTGATCCGCTTAAATTGCCTGATATATCAAATAAAGAGACATCACTTATAACAATTGATCATATTGTGGGTAATGTGGAAAAAGGAAAAATGGATGAATGGCAGGAATTTTATGAGAAGGTATTTGGATTTACTACTTTTGTCCGTTTTGACGAAACAGATATCAGCACCCAGTATTCAGCACTTAAGAGCATCGTAGTGAGATCCAAAAACTGGAAAGTGAAAATGCCCATTAATGAACCTGCCGAAGGTATCAAAAAATCTCAGATTGAAGAGTATTTGGAGTTCAATGAAGGTGCCGGCGTTCAGCATGTAGCAATCTTAACAGATGATATTATCAAGTCCATCACGGCTCTCCGGACAAACGGTGTCGATTTCCTGGATGTACCTGATACATATTATGATAATCTAGAAAACCGGGTGGGGAAAATTGATGAAGACATGGATATGCTGAAACAATTGAAGATTTTGGTAGATCGGGATGACGAAGGCTATCTTCTGCAATTGTTTACCAAACCTTTAGAGGATCGTCCAACATTATTTATTGAAATCATCCAGCGGAAAGGCTCCCGGGGATTTGGTCAGGGAAATTTCCAGGCTTTGTTTGAATCCATTGAGTTCGAACAAAAATTAAGAGGTAATTTATAACGATGATTTTTCAATTTTCAATTTATTTCTAAGATGCCATTTTACCAAAAACAGGGGAAAATTCCACCCAAGCGTCACACTGCCTTTAATCAAGATAACGGCAGCCTATATTATGAAGAACTGGTAAGCCGAGAAGGATTCTCCAGTATTTACAGCAATCTGTATCATTTTCATCGGCCTACCAAAATTTCCGAGATTGGTAAATTGTTCAAGCAGGAATTAACCAAAGCTCATACCAATCACCGAGCACGGCACATTACCACAAGTCAATTAGATACAAAAGGGGATGCTGTATCCGCTCGCGTTCCCTTATTCTTTAATATGGATGTCACCATTTCCGTTGCTGGGGTTTCGGAAGAGATGGATTATTGTTATCGGAATGGTATAGCAGATGAAGTTTTATATGTGCAAAAGGGTAAGGGGAAGTTGGTTTCAAATTTGGGTACTTTGAAGGTTAAATCCGGAGATTATATTGTAATCCCCCGAGGAATCATTTGGCAATTTGTTCCTGAAGGAGTTGTTAAACTTTTGGTGATTGAATCGCCAGGACCGGTGGAAACTCCTAATCGCTACCGAAACCGTTTTGGGCAGTTGTTAGAACATTCGCCTTTTTGTGAACGAGATATCCAAACACCCGTATTACGGGAGCCTATTGACAATGATAATGATTATTTGGTGAAAGTGAAAACATCAGAAGGAATCCAGGAATATGTCTATACCCATCATCCCTGTGATGTGGTGGGTTGGGATGGCTATTATTTCCCCTGGTGTTTCAGCATACATAATTTTGAACCTATTGTGGGCAGCATCCACCAGCCTCCACCGACACACCAGACTTTTCAGGCAAATGGATTTGTCATTTGTTCATTTGTCCCCCGCCTGTTTGATTTTCATCCTGAAGCCATCCCTGCGCCTTATCCTCATTCCAATGTAGATTCGGATGAAATGATTTATTACGCTAAAGGGGATTTCATGAGCCGTCAAGGGATTCAGGTAGAATCCATCACCTTGCACCCAATGGGACTTCCTCATGGACCTCAACCTGGGAAATACCAGAACTCAATTGGCAAAAAACGTACCGATGAACTGGCAGTGATGATTGATACCTTCAAGCCCTTGAATGTTACTAAAGCAGCAAAGGACATCGATGACAAAAATTATCCGTTTAGTTGGCTAGATTGATTAGATTATTTTTGAAGTATCAAAATAGAAAATTATATGAAACTCATCAGCTTTAAACAAAATGAAAATATAAAATTTGGTGCTTTTGAAGATGGCATGATCTATGACTTTCATGCCCTAAATTCTAATATTACTGATAATATGCTGGAATTTCTTCAGACAGGAGGGAGTCAAATACAGTTGGCGGAAAAAGTGATACAAAATGAAAGTCCAACTATCCCCCTGAAAGATGTAGAGTTGGTTTCTCCAATTCCTAATCCCCCATCAGTTCGGGATGCCTATGCATTTCGCCAACATGTTGCCACTGCCCGACGGAACCGAGGGATGGAAATGATCCCCGAGTTCGATGAAATACCCATATTCTATTTTACCAATCATCATGCAGTTTTTGGAGAGGGCGATTTCCCCGTTCGTAAGCGTCATACTGAAAAACTAGATTTCGAATTGGAATGTGCAGCTGTTATTGGAAAAGGTGGTCGGAATATTTCTATCAGTGACGCTGATGACTATATTGTCGGATTTATGATTATGAATGATTTATCTGCCCGGGTTTTGCAAATGCAGGAAATGAAATTGAATTTAGGCCCGGCAAAGGGTAAGGACTTTGGCTCCACTTTCGGACCATGGCTGGTGACAAAGGATGAACTAGAACCATATAAGCGACCATCGTTTGATGGTGACCGCTATAATCTAAAAATGAAGGCATTTGTAAATAACATTCAGGTGTCTGAAGATACATTGGCCAATATGACTTGGACATTTGCGCAAATTATTGAACGAGTCAGTTATGGAGTAGATATTTTCCCGGGGGATGTGATTGGTTCCGGCACCTGCGGTACCGGGTGCTTCCTGGAATTGAACGGTTCAAAAATTACTGATAATCAATGGTTGAACCCCGGAGATACTGTGTCTCTTGAAATTGAAGGACTGGGAACATTAAAAAATCGAATTATACTCTGTGACTAATTTCCGGCTATTGAACCAAAATATTAATAAAATTATTTCTTATTATATCTAAAATGATAATAAATCATTTATTGTTTTAGAAACCTTTTCAGTATTTGGCAGGTATCGTTCTTCTAAAATCGAGTTTAACGGAATTGCAGGGACATTCTCTGCTCCAATTACTGAAACCGGAGCATCCAAATTACTAAAACAATTTTCCTGGATTCGCCCTGCCAACGCCTGAGCAAATGAATTTTCTTTAGGTTCTTCCGAAACAACCACACAACGGCTGTGCTTGTTCACTGTTTCAAAAATCAATTCTTTATCCAATGGATAAATGGTTCTCAAATCAATAATTTCCACCTGATCGGGGAATCTCTCTGCTGCTGATTTTGCCCAATAGACTCCCATGCCATAGGTTATGATACAAATGGAATTTCCGCTTTCAACCTGTGATGTTTTTGCCTCCAAAACTATATTCCCTTTCCCGAGGGGGATGATATAATCACGATGTGGTTCCGGGCAGATTGCTGATTCTGTTCCTTTTATTTTGCTCCAATACAATCCCTTATGTTCCAACATAATCACCGGATTCGGATCATGATAAGCTGCTTTCATGAGTCCTTTCATATCTGCCGAATTGGAGGGATAGGCAATTTTAATCCCCCGGATGTTTGCCAGTATAGATTCAACGGAAGAAGAGTGGTAAGGCCCTCCGCTGCCATAGGCGCCAATGGGAACCCGAATAATACAGTTTACGGGCCACTTCCCACGGGAGAGATAACAGGAGCGGCTTACTTCCGTGAAGAGTTGATTAAGTCCGGGCCAGATATAATCAGCAAACTGCACCTCAACAATTGGTTTGCAGCCGACAGCAGACATCCCCACAGTGCTGCCTATAATAAATGCTTCTTGGATGGGTGTATTGAATACGCGGTTATCCCCAAAAGTGTCAGCCAGAGTTGCAGCCTCACGAAAAACACCTCCTAGGCGTTTACCCACATCCTGGCCATATAACAGGCACTCGGGGTGATCTTGCATGAGTTCCTTAATAGCCAATAAGGCAGTGTCCACCATAATGGCTGGGGAGGCATTTGCAGGGGATCTCTCTCCCCTTTCTTCGGCTATATCCGTGGGATGAAATTCATTTTCAAAGAGTTCTTCAGGCTCAGGATCAGCAGCAGCAAGGGCTTTTTCAAAATCTGCTTCAACGGATTTAATGGCCGCTTTTTCTGTTTTCTTAGTTTCAGCAGGTTTGATTCCAGCTTCTTCCAATTGACTTTTCAGAATTGGCAATGGATCTTTCTTTTGATGGTCTTTTAAATCATCCCTATACCATTCCATACGCACCCCTGATGTATGATGATTCAACAGAGGAACATTCGCGTGAACCAAGAATGGACGCCGCTCTTTACGCATGATTGTAATAGTTTTTTGAATGGTTATATAGGATTGTGAAAAGTTATTTCCTGCGATTTCTAATACTTCAATTCCACCATAACCTCTTACATAGTCTACAATATCATTGGAACGTATCTCTTCACTACTGGCGGAAATATCCCAGCCATTATCCTGAATCAGATACATGATGGGGAACTGTTTCAGAGCTGCCATGTGAAAGGCTTCAGACACTTCTCCCTCTGTTATGGAGCCATCTCCCATTGAGCAAACAACAATAGGATTTTCGTCATTCTTAGACAGCCCTTGCTTTTCTAAATACTGGATGCCCATTGCCAAACCTGTAGTAGGGATGGCTTGCATTCCCGTTGCGGAAGATTGATGGGGAATTTTCGGCATATCATCCCGACGCAAACTGGGGTGTGAATAGTAAGACCTACCACCGGAAAATGGGTCTTCTTTTTTTGACAGTAACTGCAGCATCAATTCGTATGGGGTAATTCCAATACTGAGAAGCATTGCATCATCCCGATAATAGGGTGCCACCCAATCTTGAGCTTCTAACTGCATTCCCACAGCAATTTGAATGGCTTCATGTCCCCTGGATGTAGCATGTACATACTTGGCTGTGACATCCTTATTCTCTTCGTAGATCTCCGTCATTGCCTTGGCGGTGCACATGAACTCATAAGCTTTATGAAGAACTTTTGGGGAGAATGTATTTTCCCTTTGTGCCATCTACCCCTTTTTTAATCTTATAAGGGTTTTTCTAGTGAAATCAGATAACACTCTTGCTCCACTCATAGCTGCTCGCTCTAATAGCAAGGCTTCCCAGTGCTCGGTGCCTTCCCACATGATTTGTTTCAATTCTTTCATGGAATCGGGGTTTGAACGAGCCAATTTTTCGGCCAGAACCCGAATTGCAATATCCATTTCTTCAGCGGATTCATAGACGTCTGCAAATAATCCTTTTCCCCGGCCCCATTCAGCGGAATGCCATTCTGTGGCGTTAATGGTAAGTTGACTAAAAGCTGCTGATCCGATTTTTCGTTCTATTGGTGGACCCACCACAAAGGGGCCTATACCAATGGCAAGCTCACTTAGTTTTACAGATGCATCTCGGGTGGCAAAACAATAATCTGTTGCTGATGCCATTCCTACTCCGCCGCCAACAGCTTTTCCCTGTACCCGGCAAATAATGAACTTGGGGCATTTTCGGGCGGCATTAATAACGTTGGAAAATCCGGAGAAAAACTGTGTCCCCTGAGTTTTATCTTCTATTGCCAGTAATTCATCAAAGGATGCACCAGCACAAAACGCCCCATCACCACCACTGCGGAGAATCACCACCAGAATTTTATCATTTGCTCCTGCTTCCGTAATGGTTTCGGCCAATTGTTTGAGAATGCTCCCTGGCAGTGAATTGCTTTGAGGGTGGAAAAATTCAATGGATCCAATTCCTTTTTCAATTTCTAATTTCACATAGGGATTCATAGTTTAATCCTGATTTTTCTTTTTAATCATGGTTAAGATAGTGGCCAGCATCACCGTTTCATCTTCATCATCATAAACATCCACCAAAAACTTGACGATTCCTTTGGCAATATCATCATCTGAGCGTTTTTCCTGATCAATTTTTTCTTTTACAGTAAACCGTACACCAATGGTCATACCTGGATATACGGGTTTTGTAAAGCGACATTCATCAATGCCATAATTTAAAAGAACTGGGCCTTTTGGAGGATCTACAAATAATCCCGCTGCCCGGCTGAGGATATAGTAACCATGGGCTACCCGCTCAGTGAAAATGGTTCCCTCAAGTGAATTTTTATCCATGTGGGCATAGAATTTGTCACCACTTATTTCGGCAAAATCTTCAATATTGTCAAGAGTTACAGTATGGGTGTCCGTAAATACCGTTTCACCTATGTCCAGTTCTTCAAAATACTTTCGGAAGACATGAGGCTTTGCCTCTTCTTGCTTCCCGCCCACTTGATATTGATTTGTGATTTTAGATATTGTCGTGGGATGCCCCTGTATGGCCGTTCTTTGAAGATAATGAAGGATACCACGCTTTCCACCCATCTCTTCACCACCACCAGCGCGCCCTGGGCCACCATGAGTAAGCAGGGGCATGGGTGACCCGTGACCGGTACTTTCCTTTGCACAGTCCCTATTTAATACAAGTATCCTGCCATGCATGGATGCTGCATTTACCGTAAATTCCCGGGCAATATCATCATCAGCTGTAACAATTGAACACACCAAAGACCCTTTCCCCAATCTAGCAAGTTCAACAGCTTCTTGTAAATTATTATATGGCATAATAGTAGATACAGGGCCAAATGCCTCAATACTATGGCAATCCAATTTTTTAAACGGATTGTCGTTTAAAAAGAGTATCGGAGGAATGAATGCTCCATTATTTTTATCTGCCCCAATCACATCAAAATGTTCCAGATCTCCATAGACAATATTCTGGCTCTTTGCTAGTTCATTTATCTTTTCAGATACTTCTATTACTTGAGGATTTCCAGCTAGAGAACCCATACTAACCCCTTCAACAGAAGGATCACCTATAGTGGTTTTTGACAGACGTTTAGATAAAGCATTTTGTACATCTTCCACAAGTTTTTCTGGAACAATGATTCTCCGAATCGCCGTACATTTCTGGCCAGCTTTAACAGTCATTTCCTTTTGAACTTCCTTAATAAACAGATCAAATTCAGCGGTTCCAGGAACAGCGTCCCCTCCTAGAATTGATGCGTTTAATGAGTCTGCTTCCATATTAAAAGGGACTGCCTCATCAATAAGTTGTGAATGTGATTTCAACATCTTCCCCGTTGACGCAGATCCAGTAAAGGTAACCACATCCTGACAGGCAATATGATCCAAAATACCATTGGCTGAACCACAAATAAGCTGTAGCGCTCCTTGTGGTAATATTTTCGTACCTATAATTTCCCGTACCATTAATTCTGTTAAATAGCAGGTAAGTGTTGCAGGCTTTATTATGGCTGGCATTCCAGCCATGAGGTTCACTGCTATTTTCTCAAGCATCCCCCAAATGGGGAAATTGAATGCATTGATATGAATAACAACACCTTCTTTTGGAACCATAATATGATGTCCTATAAAAGTTCCTTCTCTGGATAGGCGGGCAGCTTCTCCATCCACATAAAAGGGCAAGTCTGGTAATTGCCTGCGTAAAGATGAGTTCGCGAATAAATTCCCAATGCCACCTTCAATATCAATCCATGAATCAATTTTAGTTGCTCCAGTGGCATAGCTGAGCTGATAAAATTTATCTTTTACGCTATGCAGATGAAGAGCAAGTGCCTTCAGCATTAAACCTCTCTGTTGAAAAGTCATTTTTCTCAATGCCGGTCCACCCACTTTTCTGGCATGAACCATCATCTGATTAAAATCCAGGCCCTTACTGGTTGCTTTGCCTATTTCTTCCCCCGTGATGGCATTAAACAGTGGTGTTCCATCTCCATCACCTGTTATCCATTTCCCTAAAGCATAATTTTGGTAATCCATTATTTCTTTGTCTCTTTCCATGGTTTAAAATTTGTTACCTGAGGAGAGCGATCTTTGGGGATTTTCTTTAGGGGTTCACATTCCATCAGAGTATTATAACAGTCCTGCGGAAGCTGCTGATAAATTTTTGTACCTGCAGACTTCCAGTTAATCATATCATCGGATATGTCCCCATTAATGACGGCAGGATTCCCCACTACTAACTTTCGATTTGGGATCTGCATTTCCCCTTTGATGAAGCATAATGCCCCCACGATACATTCATCTCCCACTACAGCATCATCCATGACTACCGAGTTCATTCCAATGAGGGTATTCTTTCCAATGTTGCCGCCATGAATGACTGCGCCATGTCCAATATGGGCAGCTTCTTTTAAGATAACAGACTTGCCGGGGAAAACATGAATGGTGCAGTTTTCCTGCACATTACAACCATCTTCTATGATAATTTCACCCCAATCGCCACGAATAGCTGCCCCTGGTCCTACATACACATCTTTACCAATCATAACATTGCCTGTTACAGATGCTAATTCATGAATAAATGAACTTTTATGTATAATAGGTTTATATCCGTTAAATTCGTAAATCATGCTCTTTCTAGTATAACTGAATAGCCTTGTCCAACTCCAATACACATTGTGACAAGTGCAAATGTTTTGTTCTTTTTAGTTAGTTCAATAGATGCGGTCTGTAAAATTCGTGTGCCACTCATTCCAAGAGGGTGTCCCAAAGCAATGGCTCCTCCATTGGGGTTTATTCTGGGATCATCGTCTGCCAATCCCCATTCTCGAATACAGGCCAATGACTGTGCCGAAAAAGCTTCATTTAATTCAATGATATCCATATCATCCATTTTTAAACTTGCTTTTTCTAAGGCTTTGTTAGACGCCTGGACTGGTCCTATTCCCATGATGCGAGGTTCAACTCCCACTACTGCGGAAGCAACAATTCGAGCCAATGGTTTCAATCCATGTCTATCTATTCCTTCTTTTGATGCAATGAGCATAGCAGCTGCACCATCGTTGAGTCCTGAAGAATTCCCCGCAGTGACGGTGCCATCCCTACTGAAGGCTGGTTTTAATTTGGCTAACCCTTCAATGGAGGTCTGAGGCTTAATGAATTCATCTTCATTAAACATAACGGGTTCTGCTTTTCGGTGTGGAATTTCTACAAATACAATTTCTGTATTAAATCGCCCATTTGTCTGGGCTGTGGATGCTTTTGTGTGTGAGCGTACCGCAAAAGCATCCTGATCTTTTCGGTGGATATTATATTTATTTGCTACATTCTCCGCGGTTTGCCCCATCCCTTCTGTACCATAGATCTCCTCCATTTTAGGATTAATAAACCGCCACCCAAAACTGGAATCATGCATTTTTGCATCTCGGCCAAATGGTTTCGAAACTTTGGAAATCACCCAAGGTCCACGAGTCATGTGTTCAACTCCCCCAGAAATAAAAAGATTTCCATCACCCGATTGGATTGCCCTATGGGCATGAATCACTGCTGACATACCTGATGCACAGAGACGGTTCACCGTTTCACCAGGAACACTGAATGGGAATCCCGCCAATAGCAAGGCCATTCGGGCAACATTGCGGTTGTCCTCCCCAGCTTGATTGGCACAGCCCATTATGACATCATCAACTTTTTTGGCATCAAAATCGTGGCGGGAAACTAATGTCTTTATAACATGCGCTGCCAAATCATCGGTACGAATCTGTGAGAGAGCCCCTCCAAAATTCCCGATTGGAGTTCGAACTGCATCAATGATGAAAGTATCTTTCCTGCTCATTCGTCCTCCGGGAACCAATCTTTAGAAGTTCGGTATACTGTGCCCTTAAAATAGGCGACTTCTTGATTGTCTTGATTAGTAATCCTTATAAAATAAACTCCAATTTTATCGGTTATGGATAATTCGTCAGTCATGGCTGTGAGGACATCATCTTTTTTAACGGGCACCGTATGTGAAATAGAAGTTTCCACTGATAAACATTTTCTTCCGTGAGAATTGGATGCAAATGCCAGTGCACTGTCGGCAAGGGAATAGGCAATTCCTCCATGAACGATTTGAAATCCATTGAGCATCTCCTTTCTAACATTCATTTTTAGCTCACAAAAACCATCTTTTACTCCAACAATTTCAATACCCAGCCATTGACTGAATGCATCGTTATTGTACATTTTGTCTACGATTTTTTCAGATAAGCTCATGCGTAAAATTTGGAGTTTTCTTCCGCCATTTTTTTTAACAATGGACTGGGTTTATAACGATCATCACCGTAATGAGTATATAGTTCTTCTAATTGATTGAATACCGAATTAATACCAATTAGGTCTGCCCATTTTAGTAACCCCTTAGGGTAATTTACTCCGGTTGTCATGGCTGTATCAATATCATCCCGTGAAGCAATGGAAAGATTGAGTGCATCAGCAGCTTCATTGATGAGCATCACCAAAATTCGATTGAAAATTTGTCTTCCTAATTCTTCATTTTTTTCGGCATAGGGAATTAAAGCACCCTCTGAATAATCATAATATCCCCGCCCTGATTTTCTGCCCAGTAATCCTTCTTTCACCATTCTTTTTTGGATAGGTGAGGGTTTATATCGGGAATTCTTGTTTGATCCGATGTAAACAGATTTTGTAGCATTATAATTCACATCATTGCCAATATAATCCATGAGCTCAAATGGTCCCATTCTAAAACCTCCTAATTTTTTCATCGCCCAATCAATGGTGGAAAAGTCTGCAGTGCCTTCTTCGTAAATTTTGAGAGCTTCTCCATAAAATGGACGAGCAACACGATTTACTATAAATCCGGGAGTATCTTTAGCTGTCACTACTGTTTTTCCCCAGTTCTCCAAAATTGATTTCACGCCATCTAATATGCCAATATCTGTTTCTACTGCAGGGATTAATTCTACCAATTTCATAAGGGGAACAGGATTAAAAAAATGAATACCCAATACATGGGATGGGTTGGTACAGGATGAGGCTATTTCTGCAACAGAGAGTGACGAGGTATTGGTCGCTAATATACATTCATCTGAGACAATTGATTCCATCTGAGAAAATAATTTCTGTTTGATTTCCATATTTTCAAAAACGGCTTCAATAACCAAGTTGCTGTTGGATATTTCCTTTATTTCTGAAGTCCAATTGATATTAGCTAAAATGCTTTGGAATTTCTCCTGATTTAGTTTCTCTTTTTCCACTAAACTATTCAGAACTGATTGAAGCTTAGCTTTGGAACTTTCCAATGCTTGAGGAAGAGAATCAATGATATTGACTTCACATTGATGGAATGCTGCTACCTGGGCAATTCCTGAGCCCATTATTCCTGCTCCGATTACGGAAATTTTACTGATCATTTACCAGTAAATTTTGGTTGGCGTTTTTCCAAAAATGCTTGGACACCTTCACTATGGTCTTGAGATTTGGCAGAGAGTGCCTGGGTTTCAGCCTCGAGGTTTAGTTGGTCATCCAACGAATTATGGAGAGATTGATTAAGCAGTTTTTTGGTGTTTCCCAATCCCTTTGTGGGCATGGCGGCGATAGACCTAGCTAACTCTAATGACTTGGATTCAAATTCCACATTTTCATATACGGAATAAATCATTCCCAATGTCTCTGCTTTTTTGGCACTAATAGTTTCGCCAGTCATCATTAAAGCTGTCGCTTTCGGGAGCCCTATTAATCGGGGCAGAAAATATGTGCCCCCACTGTCCGGTATAAGTCCAATCTTACTGAAAGCCTGAATAAAACTAGCAGATCGGGAAGCTACAACAAGGTCGCAAGCCAGAGCTATATTTGCACCAGCGCCAGCAGCCACTCCATTCACTGCTGCAATAACCGGTTTTTCAATTTCACGAATTTTGCGGATGATGGGATTATAATGTTTCCGAACAATTTCTTCAATTGCAGGCCCTTTAGGATCTGTTGCTTCTTTTAAATCCTGTCCTGCCGAAAACGCTTTTCCAGCGCCAGTTATAAGAATGCATCGAATAGTTTCATCGCTACGACAGTCATCTAGTTTTTTTTGTACTCCTAGTGCCATTTCCCGAACAAAGGAATTGTATTTATCCGGACGGTTTAGAGTGATCTTCCCCACCGAACCTAATATTTCAAATTGGATCATTGTTTCTAAAACTGTTTAAAGTAGTGAAAGGGTTCATTACATTTTTTGCACTTATACAGGGCCTTGCAGGCAGTTGAGCCAAAATCACTTACCACATCTACTTCCTCAGAATCACATTGAGGACAGATTATTTCAGAAGATGGTGGTGCTATTCCAGCTTCCATCAATTTTTTTTTAACAGAATCACTCATCCAATCTGTGGTCCAAGGCGGTACCAAAGAAGTATTAATCTGGTAGTTTATAACTCCTTGTGATTCCATGTTACAAATAATCTCTTCCTTTATAAATGACATGGCGGGGCAACCGCTGTAGGTTGGAGTGATTGTGATAATAATTGTATCATCGTTGTATTGAACATCCCTTATGATTCCCAAATCAACAATTGAAATTGCAGGTATTTCCGGATCAGGAATCGTTTCCATTATTCTCCAGATAGTATCAATTGTAATTTCTTTTACCATATCGCATCTGGGTAGGCTCGCTGAAGATACTGCATATCCGATAATAAATGCCCCAAGTGCTCTGTGTGGATTCCATTCCTGCCTCCTGTAGTCATATGTATGTCTTCCGGTCGTTTCAGGGTAGCTTCTGTGAAAGTGTCATCAATTATTTTGTTCCATTCTTCCTTTAGAGATAGACGATCAACACCAACTTTCTGCTTTATCATTTCTTCATCAATTTCGTTCATTTCAAATAGTTCATTTGTAAACATCCATAAATTTTCAATGGCGGATTGGGATTTTTCATGACTTTCTATTGTACCATCTCCCAAGCGGATGATCCACTTGGATGAATGCCGTAAATGATAGGTGGTCTCTTTAACGGTTTTTTGCGCAACAGCTGAAAGCTGATCATCTTTGCTCTCGGTTAATTTCCTTAAGAATAGTTTATAAAATGCATCCAGAAAAAATTGTCTCACAATAGTATCTGCAAAATTTCCATTCGGTTGTTCACTAAGGATGTGATTTAAAAATTGTCGCTCATTCCGCTTAAAAGCCAAATTATCCGCAGTCATGCCTTTCCCCCTTAAAGTTGCAGCATATTCTAATAATAGATTGGCTCTACCGAACAGGTCCAATGAAATATTGCTTAAGGCAATGTCTTCTTCCAAAAATGGACCCTTATAAGCCCATTGAGATAATTTCTGCCCTAAGATGAGCGCATCATCACCAAGAGCCAATACATATTTATAAAGAAA